>JALTMC010000553.1 GCA_027005175.1 Myxococcales bacterium | reverse complement strand
CTGCAACTTTGGTGCAGTCTGTGGTCTCGATAGCAAGTGTGTCATTCTTCGACCGTTTGCAGGCGTCTCTTGCAAAGTCACCCAGAAGGGTGATACAGGCGAACTTCGCGTCTTGTTTGAGGTCCCCCGCGATGGCAAAGTCACAGAGTTTTTCCGTTTGCCCTACCCTATCGACATCCGTCGTAAATCAGACAACTCTCTTGATTTAACCGGGTTTCCCAGCCCGGGTCCGCTGCTCGGCGAAGATCTGATAGGCAAATACATCAAAGCCACGCAGAAAGAGGTGAAGGGCTTTGGCACCAATCCCACGATCTATTTTCGATTGAGCAAGCCGATTAACTTCGACTCCATCAAACTCAACAATGAGAAGCCATCGGTGATCTATATCAACCTTGATACCGGCATAAGGACAGGATTTAACATAAACTATAACTCTGGAAAAACACCGTATATTTGTGGTAGTCATATTATGATACGTGGTCCACGAAGTCGTCCTTTGGCCCCCAACCAAACGTATGCCGTGCTTGTGATGAACTCCCTTGAAGACAAAGCAGGCACACGAGTAAAGAGCGACAAAGACTTTGACGCCATGCTCAAAGACAGCCCACCGTCGGATGGTGGATTAAGCAGTGCTTATGATCGATACAAAAAACTGCGAGCCTGGCTTGCAAAAAATAAAAAAGAAGGGAAGTATCCCGAATCATCCGAGGTGATTGCGGCTGCGGTCTTCACCACACACACACCAACACAAGCCTTTGCGAAGTTTCGAGAGGCGGTATTAAACCAGGCCAAACCCAAGTTGAAAGAGATCACCCTGTGCAAAGAGGGTGTGAAATCACCATGTGAGTCTGATGCAGAGGTAACAAGTCGTAAGTGTGGCAAAGAGAACAACGACTTCTTTGAGATCCACGCGAAGCTATCCTTACCCATCTTCCAACAGGGCAAAGCTCCCTACAAAACAGAAGGTGGAGATATCCGTTACAAGAGCGATGGAACACCTGAAGTTGCCAGCACCCAAGATGTCTGTGTTGCGATCACCATTCCCAAAGGTGATATGCCCACTCAAGGCTGGCCTGTGATGATTTATGCCCACGGCACCGGTGGAAACCTGCGCAGTCACATCGCTGACGGTACAGCCAAACGCGTCAGCTCGATCTCAGTTGGTGGAAAGACTGTCAAATACGCCACTGTTGGTATGGATCAAGTGGTTCATGGTCTACGCCGAGGTGATGACAAGACACACCCCAACTTCCTCTTCTTCAACTTCCGTAACCCAGGCGGGTCCCTCGGCAATACCCTTCAAAATGCCGCAGATCAGTTGAGCCTCGTGCGTTGGATTCAAGCGTTTGCGTTGACATCCTCCCAGTCACCCAACAACAAAGAGGTCAAGTTCAACAAAGACAAGATCGCATACCTTGGGCACTCTCAAGGTGGCTTTGTTGGTCCTCTCTTTCTAGCTTATGAACCCGATGTAAAGGCCGCCGTACTAAGCGGTGCAGGTGCAGGATTAATCTATTCCTTGCTCGACAAGACAAGTCCCATCAATATCTCCGCAGGAGTACGTGCATTGTTGGGTGAAAATCCACAAACGCGGATCGACTCCAACCACCCTGTACTGAATCTACTTCAGCATTATTTTGATCGTGCCGATGCCGTCAATTATGGACATTTGCTATGGCGCAAGCCACTTCAGAATATTCCAGCCAAACATATCTTACAAACCTACGGTATTGGTGACACCTTTACACCCGAAGACTCCATTACAACACTCGCCTTTGTAATGGGTGTCGAACACGCGGGTACCGTCATTAAATCGATCAGTGGTCTCACCACCAACTCTCTCAAATTTCCCGTGAAAGGCAACAAGACCTCAGGAGGCAACAAGATCACTGCAGTGTTCACGCAATACAAGCCTGCCGACGGCAAAGATGGACACTTTGTACTCTTCAACAACAGCGACGCGATCAAACACTTTACCCACTTCCTTGGCTCCCTTATCACCGACGACAAAGGCATCCCCTCTGTTGAATAAAAAGTGACTTTTTACCCACTTCCTTGACTCCCTTATCACCGATGACAAAGGCATCCCTTCTGTTGAATAAAGAGACTTTTGACTCACTCCAACGTTCAAGGTATAGTTTGGTCTCTAAAAATGGAGAGAGACAATGGGTCGTATCTTTGATGCAGTTGTGCAATTTTTTGAACAAGATGAATGGCATGTAACTCCTGGCAGTGTTGAGAACTCCTTGGAGACGGATTATCCAGGAAAGCACGGGCACTTGAGTTGTATCGCCTTTGCCGCTGAACCACAAAATCAGTTCGTCTTCTACAGCATCGTACCCGTTGTAGCACCCGTCGAGCTTATCGATCTTGTAGGAACATTCCTTCACCGCGTCAACTATGGCCTGATCATTGGAAACCTAGAGATGGACTACAGCGACGGTGAGATCCGCTTCAAAACAAGCGTTGACGTAGAAGATACCGAACTCACCTACGAGCTTATCCGCAACACCATCCACGACAACATCCTCCAACTCGAACAATACCTCCCCGGTATCTACGGACTGATCCACGGTGGGCTCGATATCGAAGCTGCCCTCACCAAAGTCGGCCGCTAGCCTATTCCCAGCCTATTCCCAGCCTATTCCCAGCCTATTCCCAGCCTATTCCCAGCCTATTCCCAGCCTATTCCCAGCCTATTCCCAGCCTATTCCCAGCCTATTCCTGGCTTATTCCTCCTCCCGACCAGGAAGCTGCCTTCTCCTCTTGACTCAGCTTTGCACACTTTCTTCATCTTTTCCTTGTATGATGTGTTGGTGACAGGCAAACTTGTCGTATGATTTTTCAGGAGTTTGATCATGGAGTCTTCATTGCGTGTGTTGGTTGTGGAAGATGATGTTTCGCTAGCTCAGAGCATTGTTCAAGGATTGCGAGATGCCTCCTTTGATGTTGCGCTGTGTAATGATGGAGAGGGTGCATCTCGCCGGATGCAACAAGGCACATTTGATTTGGTCATTCTGGATCTAATGTTACCGGGGAAATCAGGGGAGGTGCTCTTGGACGAGTGGCACAACCGCTACAATATCCCCATCATTGTGTTGACAGCCCGAACAGAGCTGGCCGATCGTTTGCGATGTTTTGAGCTGGGTGCTGTAGATTACTTACCCAAACCCTTCTGGATGGAGGAGCTATTAATCCGCATCCGAACCCGATTGAGAATTCAGGAAGAAAAGCCTTCCCGTGAGATCAAATGGGCTGATGTTGTCGTGAATTTAGACGCTCGCACAGTACGTCGCAACCGAGATGAGCTTGAGTTAACACGCAGCGAATTTAATGTCCTGTCGTATCTGTTGGAACGCAAAGGACGAGCCGTCTCTCGCTCCCAGATCGCCGACAGTGCCCTCACTGTTGGAGAAGCCCGAAGCCCTCGAACTGTCGATGGTTATATTGCTCGTCTTCGAACCAAGCTAGGAGAGGTCGCCGGAGGCTGTATTGAAACCGTTTGGGGCATTGGCTATCGATTTACCCCTTGTGAAAAACCGGATGCTTCAGAAACATAGACTTGCCACTCACTGAAACCGCGAAAATAACGTATGACCCCCTTGTGAGGAACTGGATGCTTCGTCAACAACCCCTACCTTATCCGGCCTTCGTCCTGTAGATTCTGCCGGCCCCACGATCGGGATGAGGCTTTCCACGCCCATAATATAAGAGGTTTTTTTCTGATGAGTAGCCGTCCTATTTACGCCCGCAGGTTGGTCTGGATCGCAGTGTTGTGTACCACTATATCTGTCTTCATTATGTTCGTGATCTTAGCGAATGGAGTCCTTCGACAAACATCACACATTGTGGCAGAACTCACGGCTGCAGGAATGCGCTCCAAAGCTGGCCTCGGATGTCGCAGCGCGCCGAGTCATTGGGGCATGACAACCACCAATGGCTCACAGATCTATGCCTACGATATCCAAACGATGAGCTCGATGAACAAAGAAGCCCCTACCCTTCTTCCTCAAATGGTGGCAGAAATAAAAAAAGGAGCCAAAAGCACCCGCACTCGAATGCCTATCTTGCGTGGGGGAGGCACTCTCCTACTCAAAGTCTCTGAGAAGGGTCCTTGTAGCTTGTTGCGCATACATTGGCGCGTGGGTCCACAAGTGCGATTGCTGAACTTATTTCAGCTTGTTTCGATTTTCCTGCTTGGAATCGGGCTGTGTTTAACGTTCGCATACCATGGTTTTGTCAAACCCATGCTCAAACGCATTGAATCGTTGGCGAGTATCGCTCAAAATGTGGGTCAAAAGGACTCTCTTTTTAAAACCACTCACCTCCAAAAAGACGACCTCGGCATCATCGAAGAAGGCCTGGAACTCGCGAATCAAAAGATCCGAGAAGACAAACAGGTTCTGGCGGCCAAGAACCTAGCATTGTCGCAACATATCGCAGATATGGCGCACGACCTGCGAACTCCGATATCATCCTTGCAATTGGTTTTGGAGCGTATGACGCAAACCCAACATGGCGAACCTCATAAGGATCTCTCCATTGCCATCGCAGATACGGTCTACTTGGAGCAACTCACCAATAACTTGAGTATGGCCACGCGACTGAGAGAAGGGTTGGTTGAGGAAGATACTCGTCCTCTTGATTTACGCGATGTTGTGGAGCGTGTGGCGGGGCGGCTTGGCCTGTTGGCCCGAGAGAAAGGTCTATCTTTGGACTTTGCCTGCCCCGACCAAGAAGTCTGGGTCAAGGGCTCTGATACCCTCTACGAACGCGCCCTGAGCAACCTCGTTCACAACGCCATTCGTTACGGAGAGCAAGAAGGTCATGTCGTATTGTTGCTCGAAACCTCAGCGTCGAGTTTCAGCCTACAAGTCATGGACGACGGTCCCGGTGTTCCCCCCTCTGAGATACCCCGCCTCCAAGACCGACTCTATCGCTCCTCTGAAGCACGTCAACGCGACTCCACAGGCCAAGGTCTGGGACTTGCCATTACCCACGAAATCTGCGAAAAGCTTGGGCTGTCACTCGACTTTGAAGCGATCGAACCTCGCGGACTTCGAGCCACCTTAAAAGGCAGTACATAACTATACAGGTGTAAGCATGTCTCTGCTCCTAAGAACCTCGCGGACTTCGAGCCACCTTAAAAGGCAGTAGAACACAAAACGTGAAAGATAGCCGTCAACTCCCCCCACCCCATCCGGACTTCGTCCTGTCGATTCTGCCGGGTCCGCCATCGGGAGGGAGTTTCCACGCCCACAACATCAGGCGCTTCACAGTGCTCACGGTGGGCAAAAACACGTCTCCGCCATCGGGAGGGGGTTTCCACGCCCACAACATAAGAGGTTTTTTCTGATTAGTGGTCTTACTGACTGGCTGTACGGTGAGCAATGTTTCCACGCCCACAACATAAGAGGTTTTTTCTGATGACTGAATCGAACCCAAAACTTGGAGCTGTGACAGCCATATCCCGGTCCCTCTGTATCCGGTGGTGGTTATCCTGATGACTGAGTCGAACCCAAAACTTGGAGCCGTGACAGCGACTGCCGTGGTACTCGGTAGCATTGTGGGTGTCATGATCTTTTTGACTCAATCTACGGTGGCAAAGTATCTACCATCGAATGGGTGGTTTCTAACAGCGTGGGCCTTGGGAGGCTTGCTCGCTCTTTTTGGAGCCATCAGCCTTGGTGAGTTGGGAGCGATGATGCCAAAAGCGGGAGGAGATTATTTCTATCTTCGAGAAGCCTTTGGCGAACGAACAGCTTTTCTCTCTGGCTGGACATCGGTAGTCATTACATTCCCTGGCTCCATCGCCGCGATGGCTGTAGGACTCTGTTACTATCAAGGCCCTACCCTACTGGGTTCCTGGGTCCAACAACCTCTACTCACATGGAAAACAAGCTGGTTTGTCTATCACTTGAACTATGCACAGCTACTGAGCCTGAGTGTCATCCTGGGACTTACAGCCATCAACCACATTGGAGTCCGTTTGTCGGGCTGGTTACAAACAGCCGTGACTCTTCTTCCCGTGGCTTTCATGCTCGCTGCCGGGCTCGCTGCTCTTTTTATTACACCAACGGGTGAGACACTCCCCACAGTCACAGCCTCCCAACAGTCTCCCTGGCTCGGGCTTATGGCAGCGATCGTTCCGATCTTCTTTGCTTATGCAGGTTGGAACGCCACCACCTATATTGGCAGTGAGATCAAAGATCCCGGTCGCAATATTCCACGATCGCTGATCCTGGGAACAGCCCTCGCGATTGTCGTTTATCTTGTGGTGAGTTGGACCCTGCTACAAGGTATTCCTGCCGCCGCAATGCCCAAAGCTGGCTTTGTTCCAGGTGTTGCAGTGCATCGACTGTTTGGGGCATCCGCCGGAAACTTCCTCACCTTGGTCATCGCCCTGGCAGTCCTTGGCAGCCTCAACGCCACCATTCTGGCAGGTGCTCGCATCAGTTATGCCATGGCCCAACATGGCCTCATGTTGAAATCATTGGAGCAACGTAGCTCACGCTTTCAAACGCCAGCCCTGGCTCTTTGGTTCCAGGCAGGCATTGCAATCATTCTCGTATTTTCCGGACGCTTTGACCAACTTGTCAAATACGTCACAGGCATCATGTTGGCCTTCTCCAGCATCACAGTAGCGGTTGTTTTTGTATTACGTCACAAACGCCCCCATGCCAAACGGCCTTACCGCGCCTGGGGCTACCCCTTGGTACCTGCGATTTTTATCCTGTTTTGCACAGCTGTCTTTGTTACATTGTGTATACAATCCCCCATCGAAGTCGCTTGGGGCTTCCTTATCACATGCCTGGGACTCCCCGTCTTTGCCTATATGCAACACCACAAAAAATCGTAGCCCGTGCGATCTTTTTCCGAACAATCTCTCCCTCTGCACAACTTCTCAACATTTACAGTGTAATCTACAAGGGAGCAAAGTAGGTATGTCAACAATCCCCAACCAAAGCCAGAGGGTTGATACCCTATGAACCTATTTTGTTCAGGTAAGCGAGAAAAAAGAGAAGTACATTTTGTTGGTGAGAAGGAGATCCCCAGTGCATACATTGATAGTGTTCACCCGAAGGGCTAGTTTGTTGGTACTATCTATCTGGCTTGTAACGGCTACGAGTTGTGGTACGCCACCTGACAATACGAAAAACAACAACAACACAAACAGCAATACGAGCAACAACCCACCCAAGCAGACTGAAGTGGGTCTAACATACCATAAAGATGTTCGTGCGATTATCGAACAAAAGTGTCAGGGTTGTCATCAACCTGGACAGATTGGACCTTTCAATTTAATGACCTATAAGGACGTATTTCAATACAAGATCGCGATCAAGAATGAAGTGAAAAGTCGTCGAATGCCTCCTTGGAAACCCGACAACACCTGCAATCAATACGAGCAAGATTTTGGGATGAGCGACAAGGACATCAAAACCCTTGTAGAGTGGATCGACAAAGGCGCAGTCGAAGGCAAAGCCTCAACCTATAAAAAACCAGCAGCTCTTAAACCTGTTCCAACCATTCGAGCTGATGTTAAGATCAAGCTACCTGTGGCCTACAAGCCAAAAAACATGCCCGATGACTACCGTTGCTTTATGATCGACTGGCCCCATAAAAAAGATAAATTTATCACAGGCTACAAGATACTGGCAGGCAACAAAAAGATAGCCCATCACCTGATCGCTTTTGTAGTTCCACCCAAGGCGATCGATACCTTTAAGAAGTATGATGATGCTGATCCTGACGAAGGATACTCTTGTTATGGTGGTCCAACGGGCAAAGGAGGAGGAAATAATATCAAAGCCTTTACCAGCATACGTTGGATCGGCGCATGGGCACCCGGTCGAGATGTTTCAGTCTTTCCCAAAGGCACTGGAGTTAAAATTCCAGGTGGCTCGAAAATCATTTTACAGATGCACTACAATGTGCTGTCCAACAATCCCAAGCCAGACCAGAGTGCCATTCATTTTCAGGTCGCAGATAAAGTCAAAAAAGAAGGCTTTATTCAACCCTTCGCCGATCCCAGCTGGGTGATCGCAAAAACAATGGGAATACCAGCAGGGACAGCGAATACCGAGCACAGTTTTGTACGTGCATTGAGTGACAAACGAGCCCTCAACCTCCATGGCTTTGGACTACACCTGCACACCCGAGGAAGAAGTGGAGCTATCACGATTCTAGGAAAGGATGGCAAAACAAAAGCCTGTGGACTCAAAATACCGAGCTGGGATTTTAACTGGCAGGGCAGCTACCAACTGCTCAAACCCATCCGGCTCGAAAAAGGTGAAAAGATTAAACTAACCTGCGTTTGGGACAACAGCGCCGCCAACCAACCCGTCCTCGATGGAAAGAAAACAAAACCCAAAGACCTCAACTGGGGTGACGGAACCCTCGATGAGATGTGTTTGGGAGTTCTCTTCATCACAGCCGCAGACTGAGCATCCAAGATGTGAATATCACCGTCGTCTTCGACGCCTACGTCGTCGTTCTCTGCGACGCATTTTGACAAGGCGGGCTGCGGCAAGGGAGGTGGGGTAACGTCGCAGGATCAAGCGTCGCAAACGACGAGCACTGCGACGGCGTCCTAGTTTGCGTTGAAGCATATAGGCTTGAAAGTAAGAGCGCGGTGCGATGGGATGTTTGGGTTGAAAGCGGCCAAGCCTCACATAATAACGAATGGCCTCGCGAAGCTGTTTGTTCTTTTCAAACAATTGGGCAGAGCGATACAAAGCCTTACCAACTGTCGGATGCTTCGGGTGTTTGGTGATCAACTCTCCATAGAGTTGCAGTGCCTGAGAGAACTGCTTTAAATTCAGTTCGTAAATCAAGGCGGCTCGGTACAAGAGCATTTGCCGCTGCTGTGGAGCCTGACGATACTTTTTAAGAAGCTCATGGACTGCGGCCTTCCCCTGTTTGTGCTGGGCCATAGACTGCGCTTTGCGTGCACTGTAGAGATTGCTAAGATACTGAACACGTTTCCAAAAGATGTCTCTCTTGCCAAAAGGGATCTTTGCCAGTTTGGGAACCAGTACGGCCAACAGCGGTTTCCATCGATTTGTTTTACCAAACACCTGAAGGGCTCGTTGTTTGGCAACAATATACATCCGAGGAGAGCGATTGTCATCGATGATAACCACCAGCAGCCGTAAAGCGGCGAGAAAGGCACCTGCTCGCTCTAAGAGGAGAGTGTGTCGCAGAAGATCCTGTCCACCGAGGTAGGGAGCCCGATGCACAAAAGCGCGAGCGGCTTGTTCAGCCGTAGCAAAGTCCGCATAAGCGGACTTCTTTTTGTCATCGCCATGTGCTTTGGCTTCGAGCCAAAGACGCAAACGACACCCCAGATCTCCGCGCACGGCTTGCCATTTAAGCCATTGACTGAGAACCTCAGGTGGGGAGTTGAGTTGTGGATCTTTGAGATAAGTTCGGGTGTTGGGTGTGGCGCGTAATCCAGGAGACCACTGTAACGCTCGTTGAAACCAGCGCAAGGCACCGGAGCAATCGCCTCGAACAGCAAACGCGACCCCTCGACCTGCGGCAGCTTCGGCGCGTTCTTTGCTTTTACCAAACCGCTCCACAAACAAGCCATACATCTTACCCGCTGCGATATAGGCGTTGGGGTCTCCCAACCGGCGTGCTTTCTTAAAGGTAAATCGCGCACCGTCCAACAACACTTTTTTTATCTCTTGAAAGCCTTGCTCCCAGATCGTCTTTTGAGAGTGATACCGCTGGTACCACGGTCCATCTGCGTCGAGGAAGCTGTTCAGCCGAGAGACTTCAACAGAGAGAGGCTTCCAGCTCTCTCGCTTCAACAAGAGCTTCACCACAGCGATCTGTGCTCTTCGAGCCTCTTCTGAGCCTTCTTTTTTGGCGATTTGGCGATAAGTATGTAGTGCTAGATCTTGCTTTCCCTGTTTTTCTTGTTGGCGTGCCAGCTTGAGAGTGGGACCACAACCCATGAGCCAAACGGTACACAGTAACCAAAAACCAATGCCGCGCAAATCCACTCGCAATCTCACTGTAGCAACTCCATTGCCATACGATATCCTTCAAAAAAACTCTGCACTACGGGGTCGGAGAGAGCCAACAGAGCATCGGGGGGAGCACAAGCCCACACCACACCATCATTTAAGAAAGCCACCCGGTCTCCTACATTCATCGCACTTTTGAGGTCGTGGGTAATCACGATCGAGGTCACCCCTCGCTCGCGTTGAAAGCGCTTGATCATATCGTCAACAGCTGTCGTACTCACAGGATCAAGCCCTGCTGTTGGCTCATCGTACAACAAGACCTGGGGCTCTGTCACAATTCCACGCGCCACTCCTACACGTTTGCGCATCCCTCCACTGAGTTCATGTGGAAATTGATGTTGAATCCCTGGCAAGAGGACCCACTCCAACACCTGCGCGACCCGGTCTTTAATTTCAGACTCGGGCAGATCAAACTGTTGACGCAGAGGATAAGCAATGTTTTCGTAGACAGTCATGGAGTCAAACAAAGCATTGGCCTGAAAGACCATGGAGACCTTCTTACGGATGGGCATCCACTCCATCTCAGACAAACCCTGTGTCTCCATCCCTCCCACCGAGATCGTGCCTGAAGTGGGTTGCACTAAGCCGATCAGCATCTTCACCAAGATCGACTTTCCGGTCCCTGAGTTGCCTACCAAAGAGAGAATCTCACCCCATTCAATGGCGAGGTTTATATCCCGAAGAACCTGATTGCCATCGAAGGACTTGGAGATATTCTTAAATTCCAAAGCCCAGGCAGATCGGGGTTTTCCATGGTCTTCTGTAAAAAATATGGAGGGCTGATTTGCGATCATTGAATGCAACCAAACAAAGCTTTGCCACCCACGAGATTGCTGGTGGAGCGTTTGCAAAATGTACCTCTTGGACAGTTGGTACTGCCCGGTTGACATGGAATTCCACATCGACCAACGAGATTACCTGCGCTATTTCGAATTAGAGCGATACAAATCAGACCAACTTTGCAGGCAAAGGCTCCCACCAAACAAACGCCATTGGTCGCCAAGCCCGAACGGCTTGCCGGACCACACACGCCCTTCAAGGCACCACTTGGATCAGGAACAACATCACATGTTTGCCCGGAGGAGCAGACCGCTTGGTATGGGTCGCAGCCGGTGGTACAAGTGCCAGCACCGGCCCCACCCAAACAAAGACCAGAGGCACAGTCTGCTTTCTTACGACAAGAGGGTTGGCACACCCCCACAGAAGGATTGCTGGTTCCAACACAACTCGCGGCGTTTGGGCAACTTGGAGATGTCGGATTGCACAAGGTCATACAAATATCGATTTTATGAATCCCTCCACCAGCGGCCACACAGGCCGCTCCTTTTGTACATTCTGCATTGTTTTTGCAGGCCTGGCCTGGTTTGACATTCCCACTGCCACCTTTAATTTCACATACACCCACAGGATCGGAACCGATCGACAAACATTTCCCCTGGTTGGGACAGCTCGCTTGGTTCTGGTTGCAGTATCGCATACACAGTGAAGAGTTATTGCCCTGTCCGACACAGGTCAGCTCGATGGCACACTTGTTTTTATTAACACCTGTGCAGTCCGCTCCCTCTTGGAGACCGTTGGGAATTACAGGAAAGCACCCACCTGAGAAGGTTTTGCCCAACAACGCACAACCTGTTCCTGGATCACATCCGGGGTTTGCATCCAGCGGTTTACAGATCTTACGACATGCCTGTTTGCCACTGCGATCACCTGCACAGGTCGCATTTTTCACACACTCTGCGGAGGCTTTGCAAGCCTCTCCGATCTTCTTCTCCACCGTCACACACTTGCCCTGTTGGCAGGCTTCAAAAGATTGACAATCGCTGGTTTGCTGACAGGCTCCACATGCGTTTTTGTAGCACTTCTGGTTGTTGCAGTCGGTGTCTTTTTCACAGTAATCTTTGGGCTGACACTGGCCTCGAAAGCACTTGCGATCACTTGCAGTACAAGGAGTCGCACCATCACATTTGTTCGGTGGAGCTTCACATTTGTTATTGCGACAGACCTTGGGTGAAGGACACGGCTTCTTGTCGTGACACTCGGGCTCAATACACTTGTTACTCTTGCAGATCTTGGGTGCAGAGCACGGCTTTTGAGCATGACACTCTGGCTCCACACACTTTCCTTGAAGACACTGTTTGGGAGCTGTACAAGGCTTCTTGTCACTACACTCCGGCTCGGTGGTAAACTGACAAAAACCACTCACACACTTGCGGCCTCCCTTGCATACGACATCTGTTGTACAAGGAAACTGGCACAGGTCCACAGCGATATTGCATTTGCGATCATCTTTGCAGTCGCTGTTGAATTTACAAGGGGGATCTTTGGCCAACTCGACACACAACCCTTTGTCACACTTAAAGCCTTGTCGGCAGGTTGGAACACAGGCATTCGGGTCTCGGTCAGGAGTTGTCACTTCCTGTCTTGGTTCCGAACCACGAATACGGCAGAGTCCCCCTTCACAGATCTCACCTTGCCGACACTCCGAATCGGTTCGGCACTCCCAGGTCGGTCCAGGTCGGCGTTTGCAGCGACTTATCACCTTGTCGCAAATATCGGAAGGTGCACACTCTTCATCGAGAGAGCAACGCTTTCGCTCACATTTTCCGTTAAGACAAACCAAGGTTCCAGAGCATGGTCTATCCTTGTCGCACTTGGGAGGTTCGGAACAGGACGGAAAAAAGAAAAACCCCGCAAAGAGAAAGCCGCCCAACAACACAAGCCCTACCCATCGAATGTAACGATATACACCTGAGAACGACCCTGGACAAACAGATGGAACGAAATGTTCCCGGCTAAAATACAATCGCATCGAAAACAACCTTTGGCACCAAAGGATACATACTTACAACAAGGTACATCATGTACAACACAGTCCCTGTTACCAGAGACCTGGAATATCTTACCACAAGACAAGCGGGAGAGTCACGATACGAAAGTTCTTTGGCCAGAGACAGATCACAATCGTAGTTAGAAGAAGCAATGGATTGAGATGACAACGCAGAAGTGGAAAAAACGTATGTGGTGGATCGCAGGTAGCACTTTGGTTCTCGTTGTAGGGACGGGAGTCACATTATGGAGTTTGGGATTTTGGCCTACCACATTGTCCCAACCATCGATGACAGAACAAGAAGCTATAGAGCAAGCAAAGTATCTGTCATCGATGTTTCACAAGATACTCAAGAAGCATGTGAATACAAAGGGTCGGGTAAATTACAAAACACTGGCCCAAGAACAAACAACTCTGGATCGCTATCTCTCTGTGCTGGCAAACGTGAGCCCAAACTCGCATCCAAAGCTATTCTCAACACATCAGGACCGTCTAGCCTATTGGATCAATGCCTACAATGCTTCTGTGTTACGTGCAGTGCTCCAAGTCTCCCCTTGGAACAACCTGATCTCCTATCCACGTAAGGTCCGATTCTTTGCCTTACTTCGCTTTTTGTATGGGGGAAAGCGATACAATCTATACGACCTGGAGAATTGTCTTATCCGCCCAAGATTCCAAGAACCACGTGTACACTTTGCGCTCAACTGTGCATCCATTGGCTGTCCTCATCTTCCACCGGAAGCCTTTACAGGAGCGAAACTCGAAGCTCAACTCAACCGCGAAGCCAAAAAATTCGTCTCGCAATCTCGTAATGTCCGGGTAGATGAAGCGAACAAAACGATCCATCTCTCCTCTATCTTCCAATGGTTCCGTCTGGACTTTACCAACTGGCTCCAAGCACAGAAGAAGCCCAAGCAAGCCTCTGATCGCATCCTTGACTTCATCAATCTCTACCGACCCAAAAACCAACAAATCCCACTGCAAGGCTACAAGGTGGCCTATATTCCATACGATTGGAACCTCAATCAGCAATAGTTGACATCATCCCCCACCAAATCCGGCTTTCGCCCGTAGATTATGGAAGGGGAGTCACAACCTGGACTCACCCGTATTTTCGACTATTTTCATGGGTTTCGACTCTTTTCGTGGAAGAGAGAAGAAAGGGAAGTCACAGCTCGAACCCGCCCGTATTTTCGACTATGTTCGGGGACTTCGACTATTTTCGTGGAAGAGCTGGAGTTTTGCGGACGGGAGCCTTCGTTGGACTTTTGCGGGCGGGAGTCTTCGTTGGAGCGTTGCGGACGGGAGCCTTCGTTGGACTTTTGCGGACGGGAGCCCTCGTTGGACTTTTGCGGGCGGGAGTCTTGGTTGGAGCGTTGCGGGCGGGAGTCTTGGTTGGAGCGTTGCGGACGGGAGCCTTCGTTGGACTTTTGCGGACGGGAGCCCTCG
>JALTMC010000552.1 GCA_027005175.1 Myxococcales bacterium | reverse complement strand
AGGACGCGACTCCGCACTCGTAGAACGATGATCCTTTCCAGGAAGATTCACAAACAACCAACGATTGGGCTGTTTGTTCAAAACATCCTCTCCAAAATCAATGGAAGCTAGAATCGTCAACTTCTGATTCCCATCACTACCGCTCCCCGAACGTCGCAAGATTCCACGAGGCATATTGCAATTTGCTGCTTTCACACGGTTATTTTTGCACCAACTCACACAATCATTAACACAAGCTCCCAAGCTCGTACGAGACCAGTTTTGTCGCTCACAAGCATGATCCACCGGCCAAGAACATGTGTTCGTTTTCACTCCGTCTCCACAGCAGCGGCGACAATAATAACCGTACGCATTCCCTTTGGGTTGAGGCATACTTTCTTTCGACGGACTGCATGATGTCGCCTCACTGACTCGATTGCGACAACTCTGATTGTAATAGGCCAACGCTTTGGCTTGGTCAGCCTGACTCGGACAATCCCCCTGGATACCAAACGATGATAAGTAGGTATAAAGACGAACACCCTTTTCAAAGGTTGTTCCTCGATTGTCTGGAAACGAAGAGGTAGGTTTCGTATATGACTTTCGGCAATTGCAAGAGCCATCTAAGGTATTATCTATCTTTCCATCGCAGTCATTGTCGAGACCGTCACAAAGCTCTTTTGTCGTTTGATTAATAATATCCTGAAATGCATCCGACAATGCATCCGCTGTATCCGCAGCATAAAAGGTTAGACAGCGCCCTGAGTTACACTTTTTTTCATCCGTATGCCCTGCTGTTGCAAGCTTACTCAAACATCTCTCACCACTAGAACTTAAACCCGAACCAAAACCTACAATATAGCTGCGAATATTCCTCGGTTTGTTATTCTTATCGCGCATATTGTAAATCGATTTAACAATCGGTGGAGAAGCATAACAGCCCTCATTCGGGGCTCCATCTGTTAAAAAGAGCGTTGCTGTAATTCTTTGTTCCACAGAGTCATTCGGCAACACATACTGAAAATGCCTTTTAACTTTATAAAAAGCCCGGTCATACCGAGTACCACCACCAGGTCGTGTAGCGTTAAGGATTTGAATCAAGCGATCTGGGTTTCTGTAAATAGGTGCAGCGATCTTTCCATAGCTACTAAATAACGTCAGACCAAAACGTATCTTTCGATCCGCATAGCTGCTCCCCTTGGTTCCACCGTAATCTTGAACCACACGCTTAAGTGAGCTGACGGCGACATCCCATCGCGTAAAGTGACAAGTTTTAACAGCAAGGCTTCTGCTCCTTTTGCAGGTATAATAATAAACAGGAGAGTGTGTAGGCCTGAGATTTCTCATGTAGTTTCTACACTGCCTACGACTGCGACAAGGCTGTTTCGTATCCACCAAAGAGCGTCCTGTAAACTTCATGCTGCAAGAGACATCCAGGATAATCATCAGGTTCGGCGGGTGACACTCCAGCGAAGTAACGGCTTCCACGCACCTTTGATTCTGACATTTTCGTGCAGCACCACAAGACGCCTGTAGACAGTCGAGATCGCTGGCACAGGTGCTGGGACAATTGGTCGCCACACACTTATTTTTCGTAGTGCAACGCCTCTTGTTTCCACAATCCGAATCCTCCAAACATTCGACACATTTGTTGTCGGCGGGACGACACCTCTTCAAACCAGCACCACAAAATGCACCTGAAGAAGTGTTGGCCTGACACCAACTATCTGTCAGACACTGATTGCATTGCTCTCCTGTAACAACAGTATTCCACGCATCAGCTATACTCCACGAACCCAACATCAGAATACCTAAAACACATAAACTCAAAAACCAATGTATTCTTCCATTCCAACGATTTGTGCAACCTATTGTTTTTGAATGTATCATTATGTGCCTCACTCCATTCACGCAAGAGAAAATCGACATCTTTTCCTCTAAGAACGGAGATTTCAAAAATATCTGAAGCAGTCCAAGACCACAAAAATGGCAAGCCTATATTTTCACTACATATTCTGACGAAACATCATTCGCAGAGTCGCGACTTCCGGCTTCTTCTCATTGACTTTGGTAACAAGCCCATGATTGACTATGCGTCGTGATTGAATAAAAAGAACCAAAGAAAAGGGAGAGCTTATGTGGCATCCGATTCGTCTGGGGTTAGGGTCTCTTGGATTTTTCTGTTTGCTCTTGGTAGGGGTCGGTTGTTCCGATGCACCCGACCCCTCCTGTACCAGCAGCACAACATGCAAAAATGGTTAGTCCCTTTCGCCGCACCTCGCTCACTCCAATCATTTGCTCATCCATCTGAAAACGTGTAGTGTTTTTTTGCTTTCGAAAAAAGAGGTGTCAACGATAAGAAAAAGATGCCCTCGGCGAACCCAACACTTGCGGAGCCGGGCTCGAAAGCAAAGTTTATCCTGTAGGCTGAAGAATCACAGAGAGCTTTTGGCCTACATCACTTCAACCCAAAGGAGGTATCGATGCAACATGTGATGCTACTGGCTCACTCCTGGCTTCGCTGGGCACTTCTCATTCTACTTTTGGTAGCTCTCGTCCAAGCCTATCGTGGCTGGATGGGCAACCAGTCCTGGACGGACGGACATAAACGACTCAATCTATTCACTATGATCGCTGTAGACATCCAGCTCTTACTGGGTCTGGTGCTCTACATGTGGCCCGGTTCATGGGGCAAAATGCTCCTCAGCCAAACCAAAGTCGTGATGAAATCACGTCTCATGCGATTTTGGGCGGTGGAACACATCTTCATGATGGTTATAGCCATCGTCCTGATTCACATCGGCTTCGCCAAAGCCAAAAAGATCCGAGAGGATGTAAAGAAACACAAGACCGTTGCACTGTTCTTTACCTTTGCTTTACTCCTTATCCTCGCCTCCATCCCCTGGCCCTTTATACCCAAGATCGGCCGCGCCTGGTTCCTCCTCAAATAATCCACATCCCCTCTCTCAAAGAATCCATCCCCTCTGATGGATCAAGTACACACACTGTGGCAACGCATTGATGCCAACAGGTCCCCGTGAACGACTCGGCCCTAATTGGGCGTACTCACCGAACGTACCTTCCGACACCGCCGTCGCCCTTCTCCCCAACCTCATCCATCTCTTCCATACCCCGTTGGTCTCCCTCAACACCGTGGCACTTCCCTATCCTATCGATCTCTTCCATTAACTCGTTGGTCTCCATTAACGTCGCTACGATCTTCTTGTATTGTTCGATTTCATGGTTCGTAAGAATGCGACCACGTCGGGACTGTAGCCACTTTCGACAAACCTGATAGCCACCCACCTGAAACTCCCATATCTCTTGAGGGATGCCCTCCCAATACTGTTTCGTGTTAATCCAAACACGCCCAACACCCTCTTTCTGCGTAAATCGGGGATAGCCTTTCTCAACTCGACTCTCCCCATATTTGGGGAAATCTGGCTCAACTCCCACAACATGATCAGCTTCCCGAAGATGCAACCTTAGCAGTCGTCGCCCGAGCACACCAAGCTTCCCAAAGACATCTGCATTGGCTGGCAAGGGAATCCGTGGAAAGTCAACTCGCAAAAAAGCTGTGTATCTCTCTCGATACGACGGAGCATGCAACACCGCATAAACATAAGAGAGGATATCCATCGCCCGAAATCGATCTCTTTGACCCTCTGGGCTCTGGGGAGCGAACTTCGATAGCTGGTGCACAAAACGAAGCGAGAGCTTGTCTTCCAGGGCTTTCACAAAAGCAGGTGACAGATTGGGAATACGCTCATTTTCATCGATCGGCCAGGAGGGATAACGCGCTCTCTTTTTGTCGGACAAAGAGGGTTGGTTGGGATACAAATACAAAGGAAAATTCTACAAACCAAAAGTAGAAGTTAAAAAACTCGGAAGAAGCTGTATTATGGTAAGAAAAGAGGATTTAAAAGAAGCTATAAGAATTTTATCAGAAATTGGGATAAGATTTAAAA
>JALTMC010000551.1:1098-3950 GCA_027005175.1 Myxococcales bacterium | reverse complement strand
ATGCATATCAACAAACGAGCGATGGATGCGGATCGCCTGTTGATTATCGGCTCTGTTGAGCCCCATTACTTTGCCGGGTATACCGGAGGTCGAAAGGCGATCTTACCGGGAGTTGCTTCCTACAAAACCATTGAACAGAATCATAAGCATGCCTTGCGGCCTGCGGCAAAAGCACTGAAATTGGAAGGCAACCCCGTCCACGAAGACATGATGGATGCCATCGAACATGTCGAACACTCCAAGCTATTTTCCATTCAGACTGTCTTGGATCAGGAACGCCATATTTACGGTGTTGCGGCGGGAGACATCAATGAATCCTTCCATGCCTGTATTGCGATGGCACACGAAGTCTTCTGTGTGACCGTAGAGTCTGAGGTTGATCTGGCGATCGCCGTGGCTCCTTACCCCATGGACATCGACTTGTATCAATCCCAAAAGGCGATCGAAAATGGGAAGCTGATCTTGCGTGATGGTGGTATTCTCCTTTTGGTTTCGAGCTGTCGTGATGGCATTGGCCCCGAGACCTTTTATACGCTTCTTGCCAGTTGCGATACAGCCGAAGCCACATTGACTAAGATCGATGCGGGCTACAAACTCGGTTATCACAAAGCCGCAAAAATTGCGGAACTGGCGACACGTTGTGAGATCTGGGGGGTTACAGAACTAGACCCCGAGAAACTGAAGAATGTATTAATTACTCCCAAGGATGACCTTCAAGGGGCCGTGGATGAAGCTCTCTCTATCCTTGGACCTCATGCCAAAATTGCCGTTTTACCCGAAGGTAGCATCACCGTTCCCGTCTTCTCCTCTCACTGATGGAGTGCATTTCCAAACTCCCTGACGGAAATTCTCTGACGGAAACTCCCTGACGGAAGCTTCCTTAGGCAAACTCTCTGGATTTTGGGACACAGATGCTCTGGGTTTTTTTACGTCAACAAATGGAAATCGACATACGGTTGGTGTTGTAGTGTGTTTAACATCTGTGCGATCTTGCGTGCGGAGAGAGGTAGATCGGGTGCTGGTTGTTCGTTTGTGGATTGGAAAAGCCCCGGTGGATGGATGGCTCTTTCGATATAATGGGTTAATTGTGAAGGTTCTGTTGTGCTCGAAAGTATAAGCTTTCGAGACTTGGGGTCCTGGCGTTGGGGCCAACACAACTGCAGCAGTTGACTCAAAGGCTGAAAGAGTTGTTGTCGTGAGCCATGGAGCCTGGGCAAGATCTTCTGGAGGAGGTGGTGATCAAGCCACCACTCCTGGTTAGGTGGGTGAGGAGCACACAGCTGCGCGAGGTTTTCTCCAAAGTCTACGATCTCTTGAATCACGCGCAAGCCTACGGAGAAGCCTGCGGGAGTGAGCACTTGAACGATAGTCTCCAAGGAGGACGCAAGGACGGCAAGGTGCTCGGGCCGGAGCGTCAACTGCTCCGGTTGGTAGGGAGCGGTAAAGGCTCCATTGCGGCAAAATGCGACGCGCTGTCGGGCGGTCAAGGCCGGGCTGCGATGCCCCGGTGGGCCACCAGGGTTCAAGTATAGGTTGTGGAGGAAGCTGGTGGGTGAAGGTCCTGTCATCTCGATTAAGTTGGCCCGGTCCAAGACTTTGGGGCTCAATCGATGTGTCGTTTCATCCATGTTCACCGTGCCAGTGATGTACAGGTTGGTGGGGAGTGGAAGTTGGGAGGGGAGTGCCAGCAATGTTCCAAAGCTGTCCTGGATATGGAGGGGCGCAGGTTCATTGTGTAGGTGCAGGGCGACCTGTGAGACCTTTCGATTGGCTTGGTACATCCGAGTCTCAAGGAGGCTTAACACATCCGACAAATAATACTCAACCCTGGCGAGATTCATCTCGTCGAGGATCACAAAGTAGGGGTTGTCTGGATCGTGATGAGCGCGTAGCAGGAGCTGTAGAAAGGGGGTGGCTCGATAGATATTGGCGAGTGTATCGTAATATCCAAGCAAAGAGTGGGGGTCTAGCCAGTCTGGGCGAACAGGGATAAAGGCGACGTGTGGGTTGGCTTCGGCTTCCTGACTGTCCAGGGTAAGAAACCGGGCCATCAACAGCGCGAGTTTGCTTTTTCCTGTGCCAGCCATACCGCTCAGAATCACAAAAGGCCGCGTTTGCAGGGCTAGGTAGTAGGCACGGACTTTGTCGATGGGGAAGTCGAGCTGATGACTGCGGGCATAGGAGCGAAAGTCAAGCAGCAAGGATTGGGTCGCTGATTGTGCTGCGAAGATATCATCGTCGGGTGGCAATGTTCCAGGATCATCAAAGGAGTCTATATGCAGAGGACGGATATGTGGGATCTTTGTGTAGATCCTGTCAAGGAAACCGTACCAGCCCATCAACTCGCCAAAGATCTGCGCTGCGATCGAGGGCAGATGTGTTCCCACTTGATGAAGCTCCGCTCGATCCAACAGGCGTACCAGCACACCACCGCTCTGCTTCCATGCCTCAATGGTCTGGCTGGGCGTTGGAAACGGTTGAAAGGGGGCGGACCACAGCCGGTAATCGCGTTGTTGCAATGCCTTGAGGTATGTGCCCGACTTGCGATGAAATCGATTGATCTGACGGATAAATTTATGCAGAATCTCTTTCTGTTGGGTCACCCGTCGGAGGCCAAAACCAAAACCTATCTCGATACCTTCTTCTCGCAAGGCAAGATACAATGAGGCGTCGTGTTTGTGTTTTTGTTTCTCCCGTGTCAAAGTTAGAAACATCTGGCGTGGGAGATGTTTGCTCTTTTCGGGAGGCAGGTGAAGGACGAGGTCGTCACGCAAGGATTGGGTATACGCTAAAACCTCTTCACCAACTCCCTGCAGGCGAGCGCGAATCGTGGCGTAAAGGTTGTACAGAGC
>JALTMC010000551.1:0-1088 GCA_027005175.1 Myxococcales bacterium | reverse complement strand
TTCCACTTCGATATGTGAGCTTCGACGCAAGGCCCGGACCTGCTCAAAGTAGGCAAACTCCTCCTCGCGAAATGGAGCAAACTGGGTAGAGTCTTGTGAATCAACAGGCTCTGCTCTGTGGGATGGGCTATGTGTGGCGAACAATCGGTTGCGTCCTCTTGTCTGTTTCATCTTTCGTGAGATACTGTTTCATTCGTGGTGAGATCTTGGTGAGATATTGTAACATGGTTCATCTCTTCTTTGTGACATCCTGTACTTTTCGATTCTTTGGTGACTCTCCGCTCCAACTGGCTGTCTCTTTGAGAAAGGCTCCATTTTGATGACATGCTGGCATTGTGGTGTTGAAAACTCCAGGGAAGCTAAGTTTTGCAGAAGTTGTGGTGAAGTCCTTTTGAGCCTCGAACTTGGGGCGAGCAGCATGGGTGGGGCAGGTGGAGGGGTGCTCTCTGGCACAGCAGCGCGGTCTCTCACAGCTCCCATGCTGGCCGTCGATGACCCTGCCATTGAGCCGATGCTGCGGCCCGAACTCAAACAGTTATTGACAGAATGGCACATTGTCTCTTCCAAGGCTGTTGTATCCGTTCATTTGATAGGGCAAAATTATCCGCGTGCGGAGTTAGAGGCCCTCCGCTTGCTTCTTGATAATGGCTGGATCTTGCCGGATACACCCGTGTTCTATCATCAAAAAGAGCGTTGGTTTGAGGCCAACCAGTGCCCAGGGCTGAGGGACTCTCATGACTTTGATCCGGAAAATACAAAGCGTCTGGAAGTTCGTGAGGAAGGTGAGGGAGATGACGGTCCAAATCGGGTCTCAGAGAATCAGCTTGTCTTGGCTGCCAGGCTTGGGAGAGAGGCTGAAAAGGCTGTCTCTGTTCAAGATTACTCCCGTGCCATCGAGATCTATGAGGAGATCTTACAGCTCAACAAAAGGTATCCATTGGTCAAGCGACGACTGCGAGAGCTGCGGAAGTTGCGCGAAGCTGTTTCGATGTCCAATTCTGTGCCCCCTCCGATTCAGCCGGATGAGTTGGAAGACAAAACATCGATCTCTGGTGACTCTCTCGACCTCGCATTGGGAACTGGTGTCC
>JALTMC010000550.1 GCA_027005175.1 Myxococcales bacterium | reverse complement strand
AATCACAATCACTATCCTGGAGGCACCTTTTACATTCCCCACCCACGCATTTTTTCTTGGGGTAGAAACAATCCTGATCCACTTTGCAAAGTTTACCGTCGGGAGGAGTGCAGTGGGACAAGGAAAAAAGAATTCCAAGACACATCACTATCCTCAAAAAGTAGGAAGGAAAAAGGCTCCTTTGAAGAACGCAAGAAGAAATAGAAAGGCTCATCAATAACACTCCTTATCACCTATCTCAGTGACTCATCAGCTCATCAGCTCATTAGCATTTGTAGTTTTACTTTGCCTATTGGTGCTCCGACTCCTAAGAAGCAGCAGGTGCTCCGACTCCTAAGAAGCAGCAGGTGCTCCGACTCCTAAGAAGCAGCTCTCAAAATTATCTTTCACATGAACCTTATCATAGCAAGAACCCGCTTGATGTCAATAGTATATTTCACGGAAATGAACAAGATTCTCAGAATAACACTTACTCTTGCCATTGAAGGCATCGTTTACGGACTCGAATAAACCCTGTGCGTAGAAGGAGGCCCGGACAGCCCGGCTTCAGGTCAAACGCCCGCTTCGAGCAACTGTAGGGAGAAACCAAACGTCCCACGAGCTCCCCTGTATACTTCTTGCCAAAGGAGAGATAGTCCAACTCAGCAGAATGCCAGGCGCTACAGCTTTTACCAGCAACAGGCTCTCGCAATTTTTGCAAGAGGTAACGGCCATTTTTGAAGTCTTCAAGCCCCAGCCAAACATCTTCTTTAAAGTTGCCATCTTTTTTGCAGACACGCCATCGTTGTTCCTGGTTTGAGATCGACTTGATCTGCA
This sequence comes from Myxococcales bacterium, assembly GCA_027005175.1. GTDB lineage: Bacteria > Myxococcota_C > UBA6777 > UBA6777 > UBA6777 > M3003. The sequence continues at coordinate 3,136 of JALTMC010000550.1, read as the reverse complement.
AACACACCGCTTCTTTGGGTGTGGGTTGACGACGAATAGGACGTCCAGAGCACGACCATGTCACATTGTAGTCATATTCAAACTTTTTACACACACGACATACTTTATCACAGCTTCCTGGGCATTCCTGAAGCCGATGAGGGCTTCGGTAGTCTCGCTTTGTACCTGCGATATTGGCACTGATTATTTTTGTATGACACTGACAGATCCATCGACCCCGTACCATCCAGGTCGTATCATTGACCTGCCAACTCTCTTTGATCTGCAAGCACTCCACCCAGGATTTTTTACGGTCACTGCGACCAAAGCGAAGCCCTTTAATTTCACAAGTAGCCTTCCGCCCACTTTGGTAGTTGGTACAGCGTAACCCAGTCACAAGAGGTCGCCCAAGACGCTCCTTTTTGCTTGGTTGCTTCACGATCCTGGGGTGTTCTGGCTTCGAATCACCGGGAAAAGATCCGTTTCGATAAATCAACCACCCCACAACAAAACAAAGAAGCATCAAAAGCAGACCAAGCCAAGCAAGTCTCGGTTTAGAAAGCAGCCGACAAACTCTCTTCCACATATTATCCGTTGCAACAAGGTCTTCCTGTCCTAAAGAAAGTTGAGGGAGTTGTACTGTTTCTTTATGTCGAAATTCGACGGATTCAAGCTTTTTACGAAGCTCTTGTCTTTTCTCCTCTGTAAGAAATGTTGCATGATGAAGCTGTTCGGAAGCGAAGTCACGCAACATCAACAAACCTTGCTGATTCAGTTCATCAACGCTGAGTTGCTCCCTTACTTCTTCAATCATCTCGGTAGAGGGTATCTTTTTCGAGCTACTCATTCTCCCTCCCCTTGAGTCGAATACGAGCAGGATCGACTCCCAACGCCAACAGATCAGCAAAGAACCCTTCCAAGTGTTCTTCCTGAATATCAAGCAACGATCCTAGGATCAACATCAAGTTGTAGACACGAATGCTCTGCCCTTCTTCAGCTCGCCGGATCGTTCTCACAGAGACTTCTTTTGTATAATCATTCCAGATTTCATTACGAAGGTCCTGCTGTGTCCAGCATTTGCCATCACGCAACTCTCGTAGAAATTCACCAAAATGATAAGAAGGATCCATCTGTCTCATGCATGTAACTTTCGAAAAAAGCAAAACAAAATGCAAATGAGCATCTCACGGCTGACAATTTATGGGCAACAACAAGCATTCATAGATCAATTCATACCAGAGAAACAATACACTTGCCTGAGACCGGACAAAAATGTCCCTTTTCGGAGAGAGCAAGTTGGTCCATGGTAGCGTGAACGAAGTGTGTTTGCAATGAAAGACAATGAAAGAAAGACTTGACGTAGGACAGTATGTGTGGGGCTATCCATCCAAGCATGGTTCGTGCAGTCAAGAAGAGGTGTGGTTGCCATTCGTTTGTGATGACAGCCTCTGAGGCGAAATGGGGGCATGTCGCTGCATGTTGCTATTTGTTTCTCAAGCAGATGTCCTCAAGGAATTTTACTCGAGGCAGTCTCGGACACAGCATTCAGCGCAGAGTGATTTTTCGGATTCGATAATTTCCACTATCGGCAAAAATGATATTACCTTTGGCATCGAGAACAAGGGCTGTGGGAGAGTACATTTTTACTTGACTCAAAGGGCCATCAACAAAAGCATATTGATTGGATTCCACAATGTTACGAACAAACTTTCCTGTCCGATCATACTCTCGAATATGACTGCGACCACTGCCTTCATTCACTGTTACATAGACATTCCCGATTGAATCGGTCACGATCCCTGAAAATTGCAAACTATCCTTCACCAAAGTTTTAACGTTCCCAAGAGGATCAACTGTCCGAATACCAATCCCCGCATCAACGACAAACAAAGTGCCATTTGTATTCATAGTCATAGAGGAAAGCCTCGTAAAGAATGCCGATGTTCTCCTACCATCAGAGGTACCTGCACGACTTGCACCTACCCATACTGATACTTGTTTGTTATTCAGGTCAACTTTTCGAATCCGATAATACCCATCTTCTGACACAAAAAGATTCCCTGATGTATCCAAGGCCATGCCAGCGATACTGCTGAACTGAGCTTGCAACGCAGCCCCATCCTTGTGTCCCGAGACACCACTTCCCGCGATCGTTGTCACTTGCTTTGTCAGCAATGATAGCTTACGAATACGATAGTTACCACTATCTGCAATATATAAGTTGCCCAAACCATCAAAGGCCAGGGCTGAGGGATAATTAAATTGAGCTTGTGCAGCAGGACCATCTTTATAACCACGGACACCTGTTCCCGCTAATGTAGAGACATTTCCCTTGGTGTCTAGCATACGAATCCGAGCACTGCGATCAGCGATATATAGATTGCCCTGTTTGTCTCGAATCATTGCAGAAATGTAGTAGAATTGAGCTTGAAGCCCTGGACCATCTTTGTAACAATAGTACAGTCTTTGCTGCCGAGAATAACAACGACCATCGCCGGCAAGGGTTCGAACACAGTTGAGAACCCCCTCATCGATTTGGCCATCGCAATTATTGTCAAGAACATCACAGATCTCACTGGTGCTGTACTTGGAGTTGTGCTTTCGATAAGAGCTCAGAGAGCAAAGCTGCCATTTCCCATTCGTACAGGTCTGGCGGCTATTTTGGCAGACTCCCAATTGTTTTTTGCACCGAGGAGGAGAAGCAATAGGGCTGTCGATGACTCCATCACAGTCTTCATCTTTACCGTCGCAGGTTTCTTGAACAGGTAATACTTCCCCCTGGCAGAGTGTCCAGTATCCATTTTTGCAAGATTGGGTTCCTGATTTACAGGAGCCTTTACCGGATGTGCTTGGTGAACCCGAATAGCAACTTCTTGTTGCACCTTCTTTCAAGCAACGTTCGTCTTTCCGGGTAAGTTTGCGTATACGATGGTTGCCTCCATCTGCAATGTAGAGATGCCCCTTGGCATCAACTGCGATATCTGTGATGGAGCGAAATCGTGCAAATGGCCCAAGGCCATCTTTGTAGCAACTCTGTCCACTCTGACAACTAGTTCCTGCGAGTAGATTGGCTTTCCTTTGCCAATCCATCTGAGAAATGCGTTTTGAGTCACTGGCTATATACGAGTGCCCCGCGAAATCGAAGGTGATAGAAACG
>JALTMC010000549.1 GCA_027005175.1 Myxococcales bacterium | reverse complement strand
GTATCTGGATTCACCCCGCTCTGCCTCTGTGATGGCCGTTCAACATAGCAGACTGTTTCGGTTGTCACGAGAGACCATGGACAAGATCCTCGCCGAAGATCCGGATCTTGCTTCCGATATTCATCATTTTATTGTCCGTATGTTGGCGACACGACTTGCCCACGCCAACCGTGAACTTAGCGTGATGCAACACCAACATTGATCGTTCCTACGCTTCATAGACTTCTCGATTATTCCTCTCCATCGTTGCGAAAGATACGCCAAGCGAAGATGGAGGTTCCCAGGAGCAGGAGAAGAAGAAGGATCCATCGTGTGGTGATGACCCAAGGGGCTTTTCCAAAGAGAACAGGGAGTCCGAGAATAGCAGGGACGGCTGTGGCGAGGAACCCACCGAGACGAACGACCCAGTCGAGGCGCTCTCGTGCCAAACTTTGGAGATAGGTGTCCAGCTCTTGGGATTGCTCGTTGACTTCCTGAAGCAGCGCTCGATTCTCAAACACGTTTTGCCAGTTGCGCCACAGCTCCAAACCACGCTCTCGGTTGGTGAGTTGGCTAAACCAGCTTTGGTTTTTGAACAACAAGAGGTCTTTGCGCAAGCGCCGTAAGATCTTTTGGCTGTTGTCGCTTCCGGTGGTGAGACTTGGGATATCAGAGAGCCGCTCAAAGAAGAGAAGTAAGGTGACCCGTTGCATCGCCGCCAAGAGAAAGATATCAAAGTAATAGGTGTTGTAGTAGGTCCCCAAGAAGTTGGCATGGAAGCGGTTGATGTCGAAGGCTGTGAGGGAACCACCCTCTTTTGAGAATCCCCACCAGCGCAGTTGTGTCCACTTTGCTAGATCCGTTTGAGCATCGGGTTTGTACTCTTCTTGCATGTCATTGTTGAAATTGATCACACTGTGGCGTCGGAGTAAATTTTCATTGGCCTCTCGATCGTGCAAAGTTGTTTTGCTGTCGATGCAACTGAAAGTGTAGACCATCATTCTGTCGTCATAGATCGGTTTGACAGGGAGAGATTTGTGCTTGGGCAGATCGGGTGGAAACTCCTCCGGTGATCGAGGGAGCGTCTTTTGGTGAGAGAACTCTGCCAACAGATAAGGTAGTAGTTGCGTCACTTGCAGTGATGCGTCGGGTAGATCCATCTGCGGCATCTGGAAGCCAGGGTAGAGTGGGGCGAGCAAGCGCATGTAGATCGCCGAATTCATCTGGTCGAAGTAGTTGGCTCTGCTGTCGGTGTTTTCGATGGTGAGCTGTAAGAAACCAACATGATAATTAAAAACACTCAGTCGGATTTCTGCGAGTGACATATCATAGTGATACAGTCGTTTTTTTCGGTCATCCTGGCAGCGGAGAGTAAAGGGAGTTCCGTTGTTCGGTGTGCCTCCTAGCAGAGACATATCAAACCGAAAGTGTTGGCAAGAAGGTTCTTTCTTCTTTTCACTGGAGCTTGCGTTGTCATAGAGAGAGGGAAAGAGAAATCGTCTTGCATAAGGCAGAAAGTACTCGGTTCGATCGATATCATCAGCGACCTCTGAATCATATTTGATCTGGTCCCAGCGGGGAGAGCGACGTAGCTCGGCAAATGCGTTTTGTGCGTTCTCTTCAAATGTCCCAAAGGCAAAGGGAAACACACATACGGTTTGATGATGATTGAGTTGAAAGGTGCGAACTGTGAGTTCTTTGTTCTCTTCCTCGATCAGGTGTACACCACAATTGTGGCGACGACAGTAGACACTCTCACTGCCAAATTCGAGTGGAGCTTCACGTTCCAATTCATAGTTGCACACAGGGCAAGAGCGACCACTCTTGGAAGTGGTTGTGGATGGTTTCTTTTTTTTCGCTTCACTGGGGGTGGCTGAAGTTGAATCACTCATCAGTGTTCTCCTCAGAGAGGTTGGATTGTGCTTGGGTTGTAGAGGGCAACAGAGTGAAGGTATTCGCTTCTCGTTCTCTGTCAAGATAGCCTTTGGGAATGCTCGCGGTTGAGCCTGTTGTTAGGATGAGGCCTGTCCCTGTTAATACTTTCCAGGCATTGGGGTGATAGCCTCCGCCAGGGAGCCAAACGGAAGGGGTACCTGCAAGGATATTGTCTACGAGCCTATCTCTTTGGCGTACTCCCTTCAGGCTTAAACCCAAGCCACCCATATGGTCATCGGCGAGGACATCTCCACCTGCGATGACAAAAGCTAGATCGGGTGTCGGCATACGATGGAGTAGGGCTTGGAGGGCTGTTTGATAGGTTTGGTCGTCACAACCGAGAGGAAGAACGGTCTCATCGGTATGGGGAAGTGGTCCCCAATCGGCAGCAGAGAGCGAGCCTAGCCAAACTTTGGGAGCATGTTTGAGGCAATCTTCTGTACCATCCGGTGGGTGTGCGTCGAGGTCGAGTACGACCACCTGCCCTTGAAATCCTTCATCACGTATTGTTTCGATGGCTACTGCGATATCGTTGATAGGGCAAAGGGGACCTGAGCGGTGAGGTGAGGCGTGATGGAAGCCTCCCAACAAATTGAAGGCGATGCCATTCTTTTCGAGTGCAAATCGAGCTCCTTGAAGAGTCCCACCACAGGCCAGCCGATACGAGTTGACCAGTTGCTCTGTGGGGATGTCCCAGGGATCGACAGTGAAGATAGAGGCCAGCGTTTTTGCGTGATTTAGGCTTTCCAGATACTGCGGTTGATGTACCCGAGCCAGATCCTTAAAGGAGACTTTGGTTGGGGTGTGGACCTGGCTGTGCTCGACGCTGTGAACATCGAGAAGATACCAGAGAGCAAACTCAGCCCGACGGGGATCAAGCCGATGATGGGAGGCTAGGGAAGTTAAGGGGAGGCGGTAGGAGGGAGCATACCAGATGGAGAAGTTGCGTTGTCGCCACCACCGTTTTAAGCCATGCTTCAGACGTTGCAGCAACATTGATTCTCCTCCTTGCTAGCTCCTTGGGAGTGGGTAAAAAAGTCGCGTCAATCTTCTTTCCGAACGCGGGAACGACAGAATCGACAGCTAGGCAACCTCCAGAGCAGTTGCGAGGAGGGCTAGGTTTCGCTTTCCGAACACGGGAACGACAGAATCGACAGCGAGAGCGAAGCGCGACTGCGCAGGCAGCCCCGTAGGGGTGAAGCCGTAGGCTGAATCAAACGGACCTGACCGGGGAGGGGGAGTGATTACTCTACACTCATGACAGCAGCGGCCCGATCCGAGAGCATACCTCCGTCGGAGCGTTGTTTGACAGTTCCATCACGGTTCCAAGAGCGCATACACCGGGGCTCTTCTCGAAGATCGATGACACGGATCTCCGTCTCTCCTTTGTCTAACGAGAATCGGCTAACTCCCAGCAGATCAGCAAGGTCGTCGAAGTAGGGGATAATCTTTTCATAAGCTTCCTCATGGACAACGGCTTCAATTCCGGCATCGAGAGGATAGTTGATGCCATGCTCTTTTCTGGCAACTTCCATTGCCTTGAGGATCTGACCACGCATTTCGAACACAGCCTCCCAGTTCTCATCCGTCTCGACAGGGTCGAAATCTGGGAATTTTTGGAGGTGAACCGAAAGCTCGTTATTTTTGAATGATTCACCATGAAGGGAGAGGTAAGCCTCTTCTGCGGTGTGAACCAAGACAGGAGCGATCAAGTGTATGATGGATTTCAGCACATTGTGCAGTACGGTTTGGGTTCGGCGTCGCAGGTCGCTGTTGAGAGCATCACAATACAGCCGGTCTTTGATGGCAGCAAAGTAGACCGCGCTCATGCTATCGTTGCAGAAGTCAAAGATCGCTTTGTTGACTTTGCGAAGCTGGAACTCCTGGTAGCCCTCACGGACTGTCTTCACAACCTGTACCAGTTGTTCATGAGCCCAAGCGTCCAGTGATGTTTTGTCTGCGTCTGTCAGTGGACGACTGTGCTCTTCGGGATGAAAGTCCTTTAGGTTGCCCAGCAAAAATCGAATGGTGTTTCGAACTTTGCGATATTCTTCGGCAGCGACGTCAAAGAATTTCCAGTCCACCTTGATGTCGTTGGTGTAGCTGAGTGAGCAAACCCACCAGCGGCAGATGTCTGCACCGTGGCTTTTGAGTAGCTCTTCTATTTCGATGGAGTTGCCAAGAGATTTGCTCATCTTGCGTCCATCTGCGGCGACCATGAAACCATGGGTGAGCACCGCCTCATAAGGGGGGCGGCCCGTGGCTCCCAAAGCCGGAAGCAGCGAGGTTTGGAACCATCCTCGATGCTGATCGGAGCCTTCGAGGTAGAGAGCCGCAGGATAACCTAAGCCTCTCTCTCGTAAGACAGCATGCCATGAGGTGCCGGACTCAAACCAGACATCAAAGATGTCCTTGCCTGTCTCCAGAGATGCCAGGGCCTCTTTGCCACCTTCTTTGATCCACTCTGGAGCATTCTCATCCGTGGCTGGATCGTAGTAGGCAAGCAACTCACTGGCGGGGAGTTGAAACCAGATGTCTGAACCTTTCTCACGGATCTTTTTGGAGACCGCACGTACTGTTTCTGGGGTCAACAGGTGTTCTTGTGTTGTCGGGTTTTGGAACGATGGGATCGGCAATCCCCAGCATCGTTGGCGACTGATACACCAGTCCGGACGAGACTCAAGCATCCCACGGAGTCTATTTTGTCCCCACTCCGGAATGAACCGGATGTCATTCTCTGTGCTGGCCAAGGCTGCTTCGCGCAGGGTCTTTCCGTCTCGCTTGATCGGCTGATCCACACCGATAAACCACTGCTCTGTTGCGCGGAAGATCGTGGGTGTTTTGCTCCGCCAATCATGAGGGTAGCTGTGAGTAAAGACGTGGTCAAAGAAGAGGTGGCCGGATTGGCGAAGATGTTCAACCACTACGTCGTTGGCTTCCCAGACGTCGATGTCACGCAACCACTCGGGTACGGTGTCGTCGTAGGTTCCGTCTCCTCGTACAGGACAATAGATCGCGAGACCCTCACGCAAGCCTGTTTGGTAATCGTCAGCACCGTGACCAGGGGCTGTATGCACCAGCCCTGTACCGTCGGTGAGAGTGACATACTCAGCCGCAACTAGCGGGCTTGTACGACCTGCAAAGGGGTGCTCGTAGGTCAGCTTGGCCCGAACGAGTTCTTTGCCCGTGCATTGCCCAAGCTTTTCAAAGGAGTCTACCTTTCCCTTGTGGAAGACTTGCTCTGCCAGTTCATCACCCAACACCGTATACTGGGGCTTGCCGTCTTTTTCGTAGTGGTAGAGACCGTAGGTATCTTTGGAGGAGACAGCAACTGCCAAGTTGGCAGGTAGGGTCCAGGGTGTGGTGGTCCAGATCATCAAGCTCACAGCTGTGTCGGCTGGTGTATTCAAACTTGCCGGTAGATCGGCAGGTGTTGTGACAGCAAAGTTGACATAGATGCTCGTGTCTTCCCGGTCTTCGTATTCCAATTCTGCTTCTGCCAAAGCAGTGCGGTTGGCGATGGACCAATGGATGGGGCGAAGCGCGCGGTATACGATCCCTTGCTCTACCAGATCCGCAAACAGTTCAAGCACAGCGCCTTCGTAGGTTGGGTCCATGGTGATATATGGATTGTCGTAATCTGCCATCGTGCCCAAGCGAAGCATCTGTTGAGCCTGTAGCTTGACAAACTTTTTGGCATAGCTTTGGCAGCGGCGTCTGATTTGAATGGGCACCATCTCACGTGCCTTATCGCCGAGTTCTTTCATCACTTTGTGTTCGATGGGTAGACCGTGGCAATCCCATCCCGGGATGAAAGGAACCTCGTATCCCTCCATCGTTCGAGTGCGAACAACGATGTCTTTCAACACTTTGTTGAGGAGGTGACCAAGGTGGATGGAGCCATTGGCATAAGGAGGTCCATCATGGAAGACAAAGCTACCCTTGGGGTGTTCGGAGGCTTGGACACGTTGATAGAGGTCCATCCGGCTCCAACGTTTTTGGTGCTGGGGCTCGCTTTGAAGTAAGTTGGCTCGCATGGAGAACGAAGTCTTAGGGAGGTTGAGGGACTTTTTGTAAGGATCTTTTTTCTTACTACTCTTTTGCTCAGTCACGGTTCTCTCCTCAATGGTGGAGGGTCTACACCAAAGTCGCGTTGCATTGAGGTTATAGCTATCATCGAGTTCTCTCGATGAATACGAATACGTTGCATCATGGATTTTGTTCCTCCAAGTGCCCCAGGGTAGGGAGAGAGTGAAAGATAAAATCCAGGTCTTTTGTCTTCACGGAGACCTGGACCGTATAGTATAGTTTTCTAACGAGTGCAAGAGTATGACAGTTCGTATTTAATGAACGAACCTTGACACTTTCCCACATTCACGTTACTTGCGTCCTATCAGCGTACGTTGTTCTGTGGAAGTTATGCCAACCCATGCGGTATTCAGATAACCCTTGAATGATTGCCTGGGAGACCTACACTTGGGTAACCTACTGAAGGTTGGACCTTGTAGGGGAGTTTTAAATTGGAGTGAGCATATGTTAGTCAAAGACATCATGACAGAGTCTGTATACACTGCAAAGCTGGGTTCTTCTGTGCGAGATATCATTGCCGCGATGGAAGAGGGACACTTTCGCCATGTCCCTGTGCTCGACCAGGGGGAAGTGATTGGTATGGTGAGTGAACGCGACCTTGCGGGTGTGGCGTCCTTTGTTGAAATTTTTGACCTCGGACGTGAATCGTATGAGAACTTTCTCAACTTACCTCTGTTTAAAATCCTCAAAAAACGCTTTCTGATCTCCAGAGATATCGTAGTGGTTGATGCAAGTGCTCCTATCTCCACAGCAGCAAAGATGATGGTCAATCTTAAATTCCATTCGTTGCCTGTGGTGGATGGTGACAGAGCGAATCTGGTTGGTATCATAAGCTATATCGACCTCTTGCATGCACTGCTTCCTCTCGACCCCTCCTTTGACCATCTTGATGGTGCCTCTGTCATCGAATAACCTCTCCTTAGACTTTGTGTTGTCTTCTTGCTTCGGTTGCGCTGATATCTGCTCTCCACCGATCTATCTTACTTGTCTTTTTTCAAGATGACGTCCTCATTGTGGTCGATAAGCCGGAAGGGATTCTCACGCATCGCGGGTGGGGGCGTGACTCTTCGCAACTTCTTTCGGTATGTGGGAGGGGTGGCAAGAGAAGGCAAATCAATCCCTTTTCTGTGAATCCAAAGAAAGATTGAAGGATGAGCGCGATTCGGACGTTCTTGAGACTACGAAAGGTGTTGTGCATCCTCTGCACAAACACACGGAAGAGTGAGTGTGGTAGCTTGCTTGACTTCGCTTGACTTAACTTGAACTGAATGGAAATCCATGCACAGTTTATCAGCCATGCACAGTCTGTCAGTGGTGGGTACAGAGAACTCGCTAGAGCAAATGCTGAAGTCGGATATCGATGGGGTGGAACCCAACACGGTGGAAGAGCATGTTCAACTTGTCCTTCGATTGGGTAAGGATTGCCTTTTCTCACGTGCTTTACAACATCTCTACCAAGCTTTAGGTTTGGAACCCGGTTGTGACGAATTATTTGTTCCACAAGGAAGGCTTGTTTCCTCTTTTGGCCCTTGGGAAGATGTCCTTTCGATCTACAATGAAGCCGTTGAGGATTTCCCGAAAGATGCAACTGTTTGGGTGACTCGTGCTTTGATCTTCGGTCAACTTGGGGAACCCCTCGAAGCCTATCGCGATCTCACGAAAGCTCTGAAGCTTCCGGCTGCTCCCTCTGTTTCCAAAGCGCAAATATACCTCTATCGCGCGTCTTTCTCTTGGACGCTGTGTCAGACAGACGAAGCTTTGTCCGATTATCATATGGTTCTCACTTCTCATCCCAATTGTGCTGCTGTACGGGCTCGCCTGGGCTGTCTTCTTCATCAACTCGGACGTTGCGAAGAGGCACTCTCTGCACTGAATGACGCTGTCTCTCTTGAGCCGAATTCTCCCTCATTTCTGTACAGTAGAGGGATGTTGTATCATGCCCTTGACCGGTCTGCGCTGGCATTGCAAGATCTCAATCAGGCTCTGTCAGGAAAGCGTGAATGTACTCAGATCCTTATGTTACGGGGAGAGGTTTTTTTCTCCTTGGGGCAAAGGGACGCTGCTCTCAAGGATTGGTCCAAGATCTTAGTTCTTGAGCCTCTCCATGTTCAGGCACTGTTGCAACGAGGCAAGTTATTTAAGACGTGTGAACAGTGGGAAGATGCCATAGAGGACCTCTCTCGACTGATCGCTTCGTATCCCTCCTTGCCACGGCCTTATCTCTTCCGCAGCGAGTGCTTTGAGGCTCTTGGTAAGGTTCCACAGGCGATCTCTGATTGCTTGCAAGCGTTGCGTTGCGCCACAGAAGGGATGTCTGAAATTTCAGTCCTGGAAGAGAGGCTCCAACGACTGGGATACAAAGGCCCATCAACCTATCCTTTGCCGGAGTCTCCAAGCCGGGCCGATCTGCTCTCGTATCTGGAGCAGATGCCTAGCCCGGTCTTTGAGCAGATCCAAGAACTTCATCAAGAAGCCCGCTGTTACATGCTCGCTGATGAAGCGGATGTGGCGATACGATTGTATAGTGCTGCTATCGACTTGGACCCAAACCTGTTTGATTCCTATATCGGTCGTGCTCAAGCTTACAAACGTTTGGGGCGATATGAACAGGCTATGACTGATCTGAGGCTGGCTCTTGAACTCTGTCCACAGAGCGACCACGCTCTTTATCAACGCTCTCTGATTCATTATGACAATGGCGACTTTGAGAAGGCTCTCACGGATGTTCAAGCTGCCATTTCGATTTTTCCATTCAGTATCGACTACTACAACCAGTGTGGTATGTTGTGTATGTTGTTGAGGTACTGGAAGGATGCGATTCTCGCTTTTGAAGAAGTGATTCTTCTCGACCCCATCGACACTTCAGCTATTTCCCAGTTGGGACATCTTTGTCTTGTGGTCCAATGGCCTGAGCGGGCGATCGAATGGTATGATTTGCTCTTAGAACTTGAACCGGATGATTACGATGCTTGGCACAAGCGGGGAGACGCTTATGCTCAACAAGAAGACTGGGAGAGGGCCCTCTTGGATTGGGAGGAGGCCCTAAGTCTTGAGCCGATAAATGCTTCCTTGTATTTCTTGTGCAGTGAGGCTCATCTTAAATGTGGCCGATACTGGCGGGCCTTTGAACAAATCCTGGCTGTTCTTCACTTTGTCACAGAGGGTTCACCTCTTCAACAGAAAGCCCAGTCCCTCTATCAGAAAATCGTGGCATCATTGCCTCAAACTACAGCTTCAGGTGCAAACCGTGAGTTCCCAAATGTTGAAAGGCTTCTTCAAGCGTCAGAAGAAGAACATGCTCTTGCGTTAGTGCAGTCACTTCTATTCTACTTTCCAAAACATGCGCTACTTCACTGTTTGCAAGGCCGCGCTTATCACGCATCATACAACTATGACAAAGCGAAAATGGCTTTTGAACAAGCTCTCTCTCATGAACCCAATCATCCAGAGACACTCTTTTCAATAGGCTGCTTTTTGTCTGACCGAGGGGAGGCGACCGAAGCGATCCCCTATTTAAATCAAGCTATCTGTTCCTGCTCTTCTCACAGTGTTTTGCATGAAGCCTACTACAAACTTGGAGCCTCATTCAAACAGCTCCAACGATACAAAGAGAGCCTTGTTGCCTTTACAAAGGCAACCACCTACAAATCGGACCATGCCTTCTCTTGGCTGTCTCGTGGTCAAGTGGAAGACTTACTTAACCGTCCGATGGAAGCGATCCACTCCTACAGTCAAACCATCTCTCTTGCACCTGAGTTATCTGCTCCGTGGTTTCATCGAGCCTGTGCCTATGCAAAGGCAGGACGCAAAGAGCCAGCCCTACGTGACCTTTATTTTGCGGTGGAACGAAATTCCCGTTTTCGCAGAGAGGCGATGGCCGCTACACCTTTCTCCGATCTCTGGAATGATCCAGACTTTATCGAGATTGTATCGGACTGACATCGCTCTCCGATCTCTGGAATCACTCTCGGAACTCTGGAATGATCCAGACTTTATCGAGGTTGTATCAGACTGACATCGTTCTCGGAACTCTGGAATGATCCAGACTTTATCGAGGTTGTATCAGACTGACATCGTTCTCGGAACTCTGGAATGATCCAGACTTTATCGAGGTTGTATCAGATTGACATCGGCCCCTCTCCATTTCGGGATCTGAGAGCTGTCAAGCGAGTATGGGTAAGACTCTGTGTGGATGCAAGGGACGGAGAGAGCGGGGGAGGAGAATTCTATTCCTCGAAGAATCTATAAACGACACCAGCAATGGCAGCACCTACAATGGGAGCGAGCCAAAATAGCCAGAGCTGCGCCACTGCCCAACCACCCACAAAGATGGCGGGACCTGTGCTTCGTGCAGGGTTGACGGATAAGTTGGTTACGGGAATTCCAATCAAGTGAATTAATGTGAGTCCCAGGCCAATCGCGATGGGTGCAAAGCCTGCGGGTGCACGTTTGTCGGTTGAGCCAAGGATGATCATCAAGAACATGAAGGTCAACACAATTTCGGCAGTGAGTGCGCTTACCATGTTGAACTTACCTGGAGAATGTGCAGCATAGCCGTTGGCTGCAAATCCGCCAATTGAGGAGAATCCGGATTTACCACTTACAATTAAGTACAAAACACCAGCAGCCGCAATCCCACCCAGCACTTGGGCAATGATATAGGGGAGCAGGTCCTTCGCATCAAATCGTCCTCCAACAAGAAGACCCACTGAAACCGCTGGATTGAGATGACACCCCGAAATATGGCCAATCGCATAGGCCATCGTCATCACGGTTAAACCAAAAGCAAACGCCACACCCAACCAGCCTATCCCCACATTCGGAACTCCCGCAGCCAGTACTGCGCTACCACACCCTCCAAACACTAACCAAAATGTACCAATAAATTCTGCTGTCGCACGCTTCGTAATAGACATCGAAACTCCCTTCAACTTGCAACAAATAAGCCTCACGCTTGACTACCAATCATGAGAACTTTATCCAACTTTTGCTTCGAGGTCTCCCTTATAGCACAAATAATGCCACTTCAAGGATTCTTTTTCTTATACTCAATAAAAACGAAGGTCTTGTCACAAGAGATTGTGGATGTCCCAGGAACTGTTGTTTCTCGTGTGAATAAAACTATACATTCATCGACTTTTACTTCGATGGAACCCAACTCTTGGCAGGGTATGGAATTGGGCTCTTCGCACACACTCGCAACAAGAGGGCCGTTTTTTGCCAAACCCCCGACAGGGTATGTAATCGGGCTCTTCGCATACACTCGCAACAAGAGGGCAGGATTTGTCGAGGCTCTCATGGATAGCTTACTTGCTAACTTGATAGCTTGATCGTGTTGGGGAACTTTTCAATAGGTTGGAACCTCCAACCTCCTTGTTGCAGGGGGTGGAACCGGGGTAGGATAGCACACTGTGTTGGGAGTTTTTTTCAAAAGAGTAAGTTGCCCACGAGATGCACAACGAGCACCTGAGAATTCATTCTCAGGTGCTCGTTGTGCATCTCGTGGGATAGTGGGTAGAAATGTTGGTCAATGAGCCCCACTCCATCCGGACTTCGTCCTGCAGATCCTGCCGGACCCGCGATCGGGAGGGGTTTTCTACGCCCACAACCTAAGAGGTTTTTTTCTGATGACTACAGAGCTTCCTATTGTTGCCATACGTGGTGCGTTTGTGGATGCTATGGCACGACCATCACCTGTTGTTGTGGTTGCGCCGACGGGTTCGGGGAAATCGACGCAGCTTCCTGTTTGGATGGAGGAGCGTTGTGATGGTGTTGTGATGGTGGTAGAGCCTCGTCGAATTGCCTGTCGAGCCCTTGCAGAGTTTGTGGCAAGTCAATACAGCGAGGCTGTGGGTGGGCGTGTTGGTTATCGTGTTCGTTTTGATTCAGCTATTTGCGAAAACACTCGTATTGAGTTTGTGACCCCTGGTGTTGCGCTTCGATTGTTGCGTGGACCGTCAAAAGAACGCTATCAGGCTGTATTGATCGATGAGTTTCATGAACGTCACTGGGAAGTGGACTTGTTGGTGATGTTGTTGCGGGCGGAAGTCGAGCAAGGATTGTCTCGGAAGCTTGTCTTAACTTCGGCAACAGTCGCTGGAGAAGAGTTGGCTGAGGAGATCGGTGGTACATTGTTGGAGGCTACAGGTCGGACATTTCCTGTCAGTCTCTCTTATCTTACAGATGTTTCTGGACCCACACGGCGAGATCTTGAAGAACGTGTTGTTCAGGGAGTTAAATATGCTCTGGGTTCTGAAACTCCTGATGATACAGGTGATATCCTGGTCTTCTTGCCGGGCAAAGGCGAGATTGATGGTTGCCGAAGGCTGTTGTCTCAGGCCCTATCGGCAGAGTCCTTTGATCTTGTTCCTGTTCATGCAGACCTGCCGACGCAACGGTTGGTTCAGGCGTTGGGGGAGCATGGAGGGAGGCGCAGGATCTTTCTGGCGACCAATGTCGCGGAGACCTCTTTAACACTGCCCCGTGTGACAGTTGTGATTGATGCGGGGCTTGCGAGAATGCGGATTCATCGTGGAGGCCGCTCGGCCTTGGCCTTGGTTCCGATTCCGGCAGATCTGATGATGCAGCGGGCCGGTCGTGCAGGGCGTGTCGCTCCCGGTCGTTGTATCCGTCTGTGGCAACAAAGTTATCGGCCTGAGCCATTTTTACAACCAGAGATCGAACGTGTTGAGCTTGATGATTTGTTGATTCAAGCGGCTTGTTATGGATGGGATGGCCCTCAAATAGGTGAAGCTCCTTGGGTGACTCCTCCACCTTCCTTTGCTTTGGAGGAAGCTCAACTCCGACTCCAACAAATGGGGGCTCTTAATGCAACGTATCGTGTTACGGAGTTGGGGCGTGCTCTTACAGATTGGCCTGTCTCAGCACAAGAGGCTTCCTTGTTGGTTGGTGCGCCGCCGGAGCTGCAAAGTGTTCTTGCTGATACGATCGCTTTGCTGCAACAACGTCGTAGCTTGATGCTTCCAGCCCCTCTTCTTCCTTCAAAACAACAAGAAGAGATCGTGGAGGAGCGGCGGCTCTTACTGGCTGGTTGTGGGAATGAAGTGTATGTTGAGTTGATGTGTTTGCGTCAAGGAGACGTTCGAAAGCATGGGCTTCACGCGAACTCTTTGCGACACACTCGCTCCATCGCTCGTCAGCTTCGAACCCTCATGGGTTTGAAGGTGGTGGATGTTACCAAAGAGCGCAGTCCGCTGCCTTCTTCTGATGAGTTTGCAGGATGGTTTTTGCACCGAGTGCCTGCGATGGGATTTGTTCTTCGACCTCGTGCTCTCAAAGAGGGCAAAAAAACAAGGCGTGGTGGGCGGAGCAAAAGGAGGGAGCATCCATGGGCCAATGGACTTCTTGAAGTTATGGTAGAGCCTTTTGAACCTGTTGATGCTGACTCTTCTCAACGACCTCCAACGGCAGGCGTGATTTTGGCACATACTTGGATCGGCGAAAGGGGGCTCAAAATTCGCGGTAAAGGTCGATTGCTCCTGCCTTGCTCACCAAAAACGTTGGCCTCTGCTGGATTGGGTGATGCTTCGTTGGAAGAACCGAAGCTTTTGAAAAAAGATGGCTCTTTGGAGGTGATCGCTGTTGTCACGCAAAAACTTGCAGGAGTGACACTTCGAGCAGAAACGACTTCTTTGAGAGGTGCATCTCTTTGCGAGGCAGCGGCCTCTTTTTTATTACAAAATCGCTGGCTCAAAGGGGCAGGGGAGTTGGTCCTCGATGATTTGCATCTGCTCCGTTTGCTTCATGAATGGCCCTCTCACGAGAAAAGTTGGTCCTTACCACCTGAGACTCATCGAGGTTGGGATGATCCTGTTTTGTTTGTATCCCAAACACTTCTGGATTTGGGAGTGGAGGAGAGTTCGGATCTGTCCTTACTTTCGACGGAGGATGTGAGGCCCAACATCGAAGCTTTGGTTGGTGTCGATCGCTATACGCTGGAGGAGTTACGGCGTGACTTTCCTCGGCTGTGGTCTCTTCATGGAGCGACATACAAGTGTATTGTCAAGCCCCGACAATACAAGGTTGAGATGCAACCGGAGAATGCACAAGCCCGGAAAGGAAAGGAGCCTTCCGCATCACTTCTCCCAAGGTTTCGTGGATTCCAGGTCGATTATCGTCGGGCCAGTCGTCTTGTGTCTTTGCGCAAAAAGTAGGCTCCTCGACATGGAAGGCTCACAGGGTGGCAGCCCCTATAGGCACGTCATCTTGTGTCTTTACGCAAAAAGTAGGTTCCTCTTTCCCCATTCGGCTTTGTGTGTCTATGTATTCTGCTCTCCCTCGCCTGGCTCTGTGGAACGGTATGCTTGGTATGCCTGCTGCAGGCAAGCTTGAAGCTGCTCCCAGGTCTCCATATCAAGTGTTGTACGGG
>JALTMC010000548.1:11007-14398 GCA_027005175.1 Myxococcales bacterium | reverse complement strand
CGAGAGGCCCCACGAACAACCTGAAACTCCTGGCATTTGCAGCCTGAGAAGGGTGGAACATCTTGACATTCTAGCCCTTTTCTGTTCCTATTCAGCCACCGTAGAAGGGGAAAGGCTCGCTTTCTACAACACCAGCACGAGACGCTACGAAAGGAATCATCATGCCAGGCCCTATTCGAGATCCGCAGTTTCGCCCGACACCACAAGTTAATACAGATCCGACAGAGACTTCGTCGTCCTCCTCAGAGTTGCGTGCGAAGCTGGCAGAGATGGTAGAGCCTGGAGAGACACTCGAACTCGTCAATATCTCTGCCGATCCTGAGTCTGCGATGAATCGCGATTCCATGGAGGTCAACTCCGACGACTGGAGTCGATTTACGGAAAAGACGCTAGGAATTCAAGAGGGAGACCACCTTCGTGTACGCACTCGGGATGCCCAAGGAAATGCCAGCAACTGGATCTCCCTACAAGCCACTGGCTTGAGTGACATCGACACCCGCAATGCTCAGGTCATGACGGATGCCATCGGCCTGGAAACCAATGAGCAAGGAGAGGTAGAGCTTATCTATTTGGGAGATGGTGAACTCTCTGAGCCCAACGCAAAAGTCCGCTTTACCAACCAAAGAACAAACCAGACATTTGACTTTCAGCTCGATGCAGAGGGAAAGCTACCGGAAGGTTTAGTCTTTCAAGGTAAGCCAGGAGACTCGATGTCTGTCGCAGTAAGTGATGGTGTCAATAATGTGGACTTTGCAGAAGTCGCGGGTGTGTCCACCATCGAAGGTCCTCCTCCTCCCATCGACCTCGTAGACCCTGCTCCTTGGAAGAAAAGACACGTCGATGACGATGGAAATCCAACCATTACAACACAACGTTATTCTGGTCCTTTGTTTGTTGATGGTGTCAGTGCCTCTGATACCAAACAAGGGAGCTTGGCCAACTGTTATTTTACAGCGGCAGCCTCCGCTGTCGCCAACACCCATCCAGAGATCATCGAAGATATGATCAAAGACAATGGGAATGGCACTTATACTGTTACCTTTAAGGAGGAGACCTACTACCGCTCCGGTCGCTTTCGAAACCGGAAAGTCACAGTCGATGGAGACCTGTATAAGCGGTCTTATGGGGACCAACCCATGTATGGTGGCTCTATTGGTAGCGAGAGTGCCCCCGATAAAATGGAGATGTGGTATCCCATCCTGGAGAAAGCGTATGCCAACCTCAAAGGCAACAGCTATGATGCGATTGGGAATGGTGGTAGCGCTGAAGCTGCAATGAATATACTTATCGGTGGACGCAGCAGGTCTCATAGTCTGACTCCCAGCAATGCAGACTACGCATTTGAGAAGATCACAGAAGCCGTGGAGAAGGGCTGGCCTGTCACAGCCTCGACCTATGGCAAAGATGCTGACGAAGCAGAGCGTTACTCTGGAGAAAAGATCTACCCCTGGCATGTGTATACAGTCATGGGGGTTGCTGAGGAAAACGGAACGAAATTCGTTCAACTACGCAATCCCTGGGGAAATACAGAGCCAGGTTCGGATGGCAAAGATGATGGGATCTTCCGCCTGGAGCTTGAAAAGTTCGTCCACTTTTACAAAACTACCTCCATCTCACGACCTGTATCGTAAAGGACCCAACAATGGCTTTGCCCCCCGAGCCCTTAGAAGAAGTACTACCTCAAGCCAACGCTGCCGTGGTTGCCAAAGTGGGTGAGATCCTATTTCGAGCCGAACAGGATTTTATCCCGGATGTTGGCGACACAGACGTCGTGGATGTCCCCCGCGACCTCCCACTTCAAAAGGTGACTCTCCAAGTCTCTGAGGTCTTATTTGGAACCCTGGCGATCGCAGGACAAACCATCGAAGTGGTAAAACCACCTGGCGACTATATCCTTCGCGTCGGCGTGGAAGGCCCTTTTCTTCTCGCCCAAAAGGAAGACAATACCACCGAGATCATCGGTCGCTACGGACCCGACACCTACAGCCTCAACTACCTCCGTTCAGCCCTCTCCAAGCGCAAAGAAAACTAGCCAACTCGACGATACTAAGAGAGACGAGACTATGGCGAAGCTGCCCTCTTGTTGTAGCCTGCGGGAATATTCAATCCTGGAATGACGAAGCTGCTACCCCGAGCAAGATGAGAACTGCCTTCTTGTTGTAGCCAGCGGGAATGTTCAATCTCTGAATGACGAAGCTGCCACCGAGTAAGACGGGAGCTGCACTTTTGTTGTAGCCTATGGGAATTGGGGTTGATGGCATACTGTGCTAGGGGTTGATGGCATACTGTGCTGGGGGTTGATGACGGCGTTGTCATTTGTTAAAGCGGGAAGATAGAAAAAAGATGGAGTATCTTGCTTTTTTGCAAGACGGGCATTTGTGCAGCAGAGAGAACCCGTGCTTGTTTTGCAACTGAAGGGAGGTACAAAACGAAGATACTCCATCAAGAAACTTCACATACCAACTACCCATTCCAAGCACCGAGAGGTTTGGGTCATGCGGTTCGTGTATGGGAGACTATGAAACTTTGTCTTCCAGTACGTTGTTTTGGATCAGTAAAGTTCTTGATCTAAATCAAGAACTCGCTGCTTAGGAGGGCTTCTCTATAATCGCAGTGACTGGTATATGTTGTGATAATCGTTTGATTAATTCTGTGATTTGGATATGGAGTTCTTTGGAGATATCTCCTTGTTGCTCTGTGTATAGATCGATTAAATTTTCTTCGATATCTTCTCGAAACTTGAACTGTGCTTCTATTAATCTTTCTTTGGTTGCAGTCATTTTGAGAAGAAACGAAGGCAATTTAATAGCGCGGGTGTCGACATTGTGGAGCAGGGATAGTGCGGCACCTGCGCCGAGAATCAAGCCAACCAGCCAGCCGATAGGGCCAGCCATAAGTAGCGCGACACCACCTCCACCTGCGAGGGATGCAACCACAACACCAACGATGCCTGAGATAATCCATTTGGTGGCATTAAAGAAGCTGTCCATGATCCCACTGAAGCCGGTATTCCAGCCCATCTCACTTTGTTGCATTTCGTCAAAGTGTTCGAGAGACAGGTAGTCTGTACGGGTGATTCGGTGTTTTCGTAGCCAGGCAAAGACAGAGTCATTGATGATCTGTTCGACACGCTCTTGAAAATAGATCTGCTCGCGTTTTACTACGTTTTGACCGTCTTTTTCGAAATAGCGTTGGGCGGCGGCTTTGGTTTGTTCTTCCAGGGTTTGAATGGAGCCTCCTTCGTCACGCCAAGTTTCAAACAGAGGTTGGATCTGGCCACTGTACAACTCGCTGGTAAACCTCTCTGCCACTCGACGTGCAAATGTTCGATAATTTAAGGCGATGGCATCGAGAAGTTGCCTGAGGAGTTCTCCTTGATGCTCTTGTAATG
>JALTMC010000548.1:6339-10997 GCA_027005175.1 Myxococcales bacterium | reverse complement strand
CTTGTAATGAAGTGCCAATTTCTTTGGCATATTCTCGAAATGCGTACGACAAAGCCAGGCCCCGGCTTATTGTTGCTTCGGGGTCTGGAGATTGAAAGAGGTCGGCTTGAGGGTAGCACTCGCTTGCGATCTCCACCATAAACGGCCAGCGACAGCTTCCTCCTGTGAGTATGACTGCTGCAATGTCCTCTTGTTCTGAGTTTTCGGAATGGAGCCCCTTTTGGTAGAGCTGTTCGTGGATCTGGGCCAGTAAGTCTACACTTCCTTGTCGTAGCAAGGTGGCGCTTTCGTCTTGCAGTAATTCCAAGTCTGCCAATAGATCGTTGCTGGCTTTGTACTGTTGAGCACGTTCTAAAAACTCTTTGATGCTGGCGTTGCGAAAGACTCCATAGTCAAAATCTACACCCACAGTGACACGTTCTCTGAATCGCTTTAAACGGTAGTTTCTTTGTTTGAGGTGATCTTCATTCCATGCGGAGGAGAATCTTTCCTTCAGGCGTCGAAATCCAAAGGTTCGAAGATAAGATAGCGTTCCATCTTGCAGCATCTCTTGACGGGTGTTTTCTCCATCTTGTTGTTCTAGGAACCACTGATAGAAGAGGTCATCAAACAATCGGCCTCCAAGCATTGGGTTGCCCCAATGGTTTCGAACATCACCGTCACGGAGATGAGCGACATCAAACGTACCGCCTCCAAAGTCGATCACCAAAACACCCTGGTGAGCGCGTTCTACAGTGATACGAGTACGGTCATAGTAGAGGTGATAATAAAGGGCTCCCTCGGGTTCTGGGACTAGGATCGCGTCGAGAATACCGGCTTCTTCAAGGGCCTGAAGCGTCTTACTTTCCTGTCCTTCGACATTGCGGGCTGGAACGCCGACAACGACTTGGCGACCGCTTTCGGGGGAGAAGTGTGTGATCAGTCGTTGTTGTTGCAAGTAGTGACGGACACTTTGAAAGAAACATACAGCATCGTGGTATGCCTGTGCCTCAAATGTGATGTCTGGTTTAAATCCGCCGCGAAAACAGTACTCTGAACGTTCGTCATCAAGCAGGTCTTTCCATAAATCGATAGCTGCTTCACCAAAGGCATAAGGCTTCCACAGTTCTCCAAAGCTGCGATGGGGTGGAACCCCCTCTCTCTTTTGATAGAGGATACACGTGGGCACAGAGCTTTGTCCGTTGTGAAATTTTAAGTCGGTATAGGCCAGATCCAGGCCACCCACGCGGACGTCTGAGAAGTATGAGTTGGAAGTACCAAAGTCAATGCCCAATGCATGATGTACCTGGCTGCGATCAGGTGTCATGAGTTTTTTTCTCTCCAAAGTATCTATCGTCGAGGTTCTTTAATGTGCTATCGTCGAGAGCGTTTAATGGTGCCTTTTGCGAGGAGCTGTTGACGATATCGCCAGGCTGGGAAGATCATCACAACGGGTTCTCCTTCTTGAATACGGCCAGAGAGGTTAAATAGGGCTTGCATCTCTGGATGGTATGGAATATCTCGTTCGACTGTCTCTATTTGAATACCCGTTTCCTCTAAATCTCCTACAAGCTTAATACAGGCATCCAACGCTCGCTCAGGGTCTCGCTTGAGATCACTGTAATATATCTCTGCGAAGCCATCGACACAACGATGGAAGAGATGTTGAAGTTGGTCGCTTCCTTGCTGTTGGTTGTCTTGTTTGAGAAGCTCCAACTGACTTGCGCTGTGGATCAATGTGACCAGGTGGTGCATACTGTCTTCTACGATCTGTCGGGTGCTCTCCTTGGGGACTTCCAGCCAGTCACGACTCTCTGTGTTGGGGGTCGAAATCCAGACAAATGTTTTGGCCCAGCGATTTTGTGGACTGGTGTGAAGCGCTTTTCGTTGCCAGTGAGCGACAAAACCCACACCGAGCCCCGCAAAAAAAAGGCCAAGCAAGAGAGGTAGCCCCTCTGGTTTGGGGATCTGATTGCCAAGAAACAAGCCCACAAAGCTCATCATCAGGACTGTGATGCTTGTGCGTATCGGGTCAAGCACTTGTTGGTTCACTGGAACGATCACAGGAATGGAGGGAGGGCGGCGATCCATCCATAGCCGCACCTGACTGCGAATCGAGAGCCGCTGTTCTTCCGTAAATAAGTCGCTTTGGTGCAAGATGGCGAGGGACTGGTTCAGCATCTCCCGCAAGATACGATGGTGAAGTGCATCTTCCAGCCCTTGTCGTAGCAAGGACTGCCTCTCAAGCAAGGGGGTGTCTCCTTGCAGTCGATGGTGGTGGGCTGCTACCACCTCTTCAAACATCGCATCAACCCATGTTTTGACTTCCGGTTTTAATGCCAGACGAATGGCCTGACAGGCTTCTTCTACTTTTAACTCATCCGATGTCATAGGAGGTTCTCAACTCTCACAGGTTTTGTGTAGATTGGACCATGGAACGACTCTCTTTGTAGAACGATACAGGCTGTCTTTGTCAGAACGTGTCACTCTTTCCAGATTTCGTTTCGAAAGATGGCATACTCCATCAAAAAATGGAATAGTGTGGAAAAAAGAGTTGCGTTCATGGTTCTGAGCGGCTACACTGCCTACCTTCGTTACGGGACGGTTGCTTGCTGTGAATCACAAGCGACACCTCTCATACCAACGTGATACTCTCTTGATTGCGATGCAAACAAATACAGCAACGATACCCATAATACAATCTCGATATGCTATATCGCAATGGGCCTGTTTTGCTCCAGATTGGTGCAGAGGCCTCTGGTTAATAAGTCAAGCTTATGAGTGATTGGGCCTGAATCAGCGGAAAAGAATATACGGGTAAGAGTAAGGCCTTTGAAACCATTCCTATGTGGTCGCTTGGATGGGCTTTTCGAGACAACTGTGATGGCGGTCATCCTTGGCTCCTGTTTCTGTTGAGCAGGACGCGTCACATTGTGAACACAATTCTACACTTCTGATGGCGTATGTCATCTGATCTTGTTCCAGTTTATACGTTGTGAGTTGAGGGCGTAAGACGCCTATAGCCCTAGTTGTTTTGGAGTAAGCAGTGCACTTGTTTCATCTTCATTGGAGTCCACCAGAGACTCCTGCTATGCGTGGCAAATTGTTGTTTTGGGGGGAGAATGGAGAAGCGAATCCCCCTCGAAAGCTGCGACGGAGTCGTGATCTTCGAAATCATTCCTTTTGCTGCAAACCAGAGACGCTTCGAGCTGCTCTTGTGGATCTTGGAGTGCTGGGGCGTCGCCAAACATTGTCTGAACATTCTGTTTGTCTTTGGCTACCCACCGCACGATTTGGGCCTGTACCCTCTCCGCAACTGCTTCATCGTTGGGAGGAGTTTGATGCACAGCCTCTGGACTTACGTCGCTATAAGGTTTCAGGTGTGGCACTGTCGTTGCCAATGGCTTTTCGGCTTTGTTTGTCTCAGCTTTCCAAACGCAAGCAAGCGTCGAATCATGTCTTTGGAGACACCTTTTATTATTGGCGCAAGGTTGCCCAGTTTGTCTTGGAGCTGTTGGTCTCTCAGAAAGTCGCCCCAAGTCTTGTCTCTGACTTTATCGAGGATGACGATGAAGAGGCTTACTTCGCTCGCTGGATGCCCGTCTTGGATGCACCCCGAGACGCGATACGGTTGAGCCAGTTAATGGAAGTGATGCCCTCCATTTGTCGGGTGGAGGCAGAGTCTCCTCAGTTGGCATTCTCTCGTGATTTTTTGTTGCGCAGCTTTGTGTTTGGCATGTCGGATGCGATGGCGCGTGCTTGGGGCAGCCGTGTGGTTGCTTCCATTCAGCGACATCGCTCGGAAGGGACATCCTTTCACTGGATGCAAAGTCTGGTCTCCAAAGATGCTCGTGTGGACCGGACGGAAGGTCAGTGTCGTCATCTGGCCAAAAGCTATCGAACCTGGATTCGCAACCTTCATGTTGCGGGTGATACGGCGTTTCGGATCGCTTTGCGATTGAAGGCTCCCTCGGGAAAAGAGGAAGAGACACGCAAGCGTATCTGGAAAATTGATTTCATGTTGCAGGCGCGTGATGATCCAAGTCTTTTGATTCCTGCCACACAGATCTGGAAGGGAAAAGGGCAGGCTTATAAGGCATTGCAGCATCGGTTGCAGCAGCCGGAGGAAAAGTTGCTCACAGGACTTGGCTATATCGCCCGTTTGTTTGCACCTGTGACACGGGCGTTGCGCCAGGCGCAGCCGAGTTATCTGTCTCTGGATGTTGCAGAGGCGTATCAGTTCTTGCGGCATACAGCACCACTTCTTGAGGAGAGTGGCTTTGGTGTGATGGTACCACCGTGGTGGAATCGTCCTAGCGCGAGTCTTGGAGTCAAACTTGAAATTGGCCCCAACTCCAAAAAGAAAGGGGATACTTCGGTCACATCTTCGATGGATCTCAACTCCTTATTGCGCTTCCGATGGGATGTTGTGCTGGGTGATACTGCACTGACCAAAGAAGAATTTGAAGCATTAGTTGCACTCAAGAGTCCCCTCGTTGAGATCCGAGGACAATGGGTTCATCTGGATCCTCAACAGGTCGAAGCCGCGCTGAAGTTTTGGGAGTCGCAAGCTTCTGAAGGAGAAATTACTCTTCAAGAAGCACTGAAAATGCAAGCTTCAGGTGAGTCGAATATGAACGGCTTGGAGATTCATGGGATTGACTTTGAGGGCTGGGTGG
>JALTMC010000548.1:0-6329 GCA_027005175.1 Myxococcales bacterium | reverse complement strand
ACACTTCGACCTTACCAAGAGTACGGCTTTGCATGGCTCGACTTCATGCGTCGCTTTGGATTGGGAGCTTGCTTGGCTGACGATATGGGACTTGGCAAAACTCTTCAGGCCATCTCTCTGTTGTTGCAGGACAAAAATAACGGTACATCGGAGGGACCTTCTTTGATTGTGTGCCCCACATCTGTGATGCACAACTGGGCTAGGGAGATTAAACGCTTTGCTCCTTCGTTGCGCTATGAACTGCATCATGGCGTGGAGAGGAAGCGTGGCAAAGAGCTGATCCAACAATCAAAAAAGATAGACCTTGTGATTACAAGTTATGCACTGGCGAGGCGTGATGCGGATGTGATGCAGTCTATTCGTTGGCATTCTTTGGTGCTGGATGAAGCGCAAAATATCAAAAACCCAGAGGCGCAGCAAACCAAAGCTATCCAGGATATTGAGGCAGGTTTTCGACTCGCTCTAACGGGTACTCCCGTGGAGAATCGACTCACAGAGTTGTGGTCGATTATGCAGTTTCTCAACCCTGGCTACCTCGGCAAACGCAAAGACTTTCGCAAAGAGTTTTCGACTCCCATTGAGCGATACGGTGATCCAAAAGCGCAGCGTAAATTAAAGGATCTGGTCAGTCCTTTTTTGTTGCGACGTGTCAAAACGGACCCCACCGTCATTCAGGATCTTCCGGAGAAATTGGAGATTAAAGAGTACTGTTCTCTGAGTCAGGAGCAGGCCACACTCTACCAAGCCCTTGTGGAAGATTCGATGGGGAAAGTGGCTGAGGCGAAAGGCATCCAACGCAAAGGTCTGGTTCTCAGCTTACTCCTTCACCTGAAGCAGATATGCAATCATCCATCCTTGTACCTCAATGAGCATGACCTCAAAAAAGCTCCAGAGACATTGCTTGAAGCTTTTGGACGAAGTGCCAAACTCTCCCGACTGATCGACATCTTGGAGGAGGCTCTGTCCGAAGATGACAAGATGCTTATTTTCACTCAGTTTACACAGATGGGGCACCTTCTCAAGGCACAACGGCAACACAAGCTTGGCGTTCCTGTGTTGTTTCTACATGGCGGTACTCCCGCAAAAAAACGTGCTGAGATGGTTCAGCAATTTCAAGGAGAGGGTGGGCCTCCTATCTTTGTTCTCTCTCTCAAAGCGGGTGGTACGGGGCTGAACCTGACACAAGCCAACCGTGTGGTTCATTTTGATCGATGGTGGAATCCCGCTGTCGAAAATCAGGCAACGGACCGGGCCTTTCGTATCGGCCAAACCCGAAATGTTCTGGTCCATAAATTCGTGACTGTCGGCTCTCTCGAAGAGCGTATCGATGCCATGATCGAAGAGAAAAAGGCCCTGGCAGAGAGCATCGTAGGTAGCGGTGAAAACTGGCTCACCGAACTCTCCTCCGATGACCTCCGAAATCTCGTTATGTTGCGACGTGATGAGATGATGGGGATGTAAGTATCGCAGAGCGCAAAACGCAGAACGTGGAATTCCCAAACGCAGAGAGGCTCTTGTCAACTACCCACACCCCATCCGCTCTGTTGTAGATTCTGGAGGGGGTTTCCACGCCCACAATATAAGAGGTTTTTTTCTGATGAGTTGGTGGTATTATCGTTCGAATAGTCGGTCATCACGAAGGAATCAGCCAAAGCTTGTGCTGACAGATGCTGGAATTAAGGCGAAGAGTAAGAAGGGTAAGTTTGTTGCCAACTGGTGGGCGACACGATGGCTAGAGACTCTGGAGTCTTTGATCGATCCTCGTCGTTTGGGGCGTGGAAAAAACTATGCACGCAAAGGGCAGGTTTTGGAGCTTGTCGAGGTTGACGGTGGTTTCTTCTCACGGGTACAAGGCACACAGTATGCACCTTATGAGGTGAACATACGACTGGAGCATTTGTCGGATGAAGCTTGGACAGCAGTGATTGATAACATGTCGTCACAAGCTCTTTTTGCAGCCCAGCTTCTTTCGGGTGATATGCCTCAAGAGATTGAGAAGGTTTTTGAAGATGCAGGCTTTTCTCTCTTTCCACAAGAGGAAGACGAAATTCAAACAGAGTGTAGCTGTCCCGACAAGGCCAACCCTTGTAAACACTTAGCTGCTGTCTTTTATTTACTGGCAGAACAGTTTGATGAAGACCCGTTTTTGTTGTTTAAAATGCGCGGTCGAAGCAAGGAGCAGATCCTGGAGGTTTTGGGGAAAAGTGGACTCCCAGAGTCCAATGACCTGACCGATGGATTTGGGCTTGAATTAGAAGAGGAGCCCATTCCCGAAGACCTCTCCCAGTTTTGGTCTATGGGTTCACTTCCCGAGACATGGAGCATCTCTATGAAGTCTCCTGCCGTTCGAACTCCCGTGATCCGACGCCTTGGATTTCCAAGCTTCCTCAGTGATGAACTCGCTACCTGTCTGATGACCGTCTATATGTCCATTGAAGACCAAGCTCTGGATATCGCATTTGCCGAAGAAGGCGATACAAAACGGTAGGGCTTTCCGCTAGCCCAGAGCATTCACGAGCACTCTGCTGTGAGCGGTGGAGGGGGAGGGGCTTCTTCCAGTTCTTCCTCATCCTTCGGCGGTTTGCCTTGTGTCGTGTGGAATACAATATATATACCACCAACAACGAACACTGTTGCGATGATGAGGTGGACCCATTCTGGTTTGCCCGCATAGGTTTGAAGAAATTGGGGTGATGCTTTGTTTGTGAGCAGCAAGGCCAATCCATTGTTGGCGGCATGTGCGAGCATTGCAGGATAGATAGAGCGGGTGCGGAAGCAAAGCCAGCCCATCAGAATGCCGAGAACTGTGGTTGGAAGAAGGCGATAGATGCTGAGGTGGTAGCAGCCAAACAAGAACCCTGTGAGGACAATTGCAGACCAGGGCCTCATGCGTTTGAGCAATGCTGACTGGATGAAACCACGGAACATGATCTCTTCACAAATACCAGGAGAGATGGCCATCAAAAAGAAGAATACCAGCGGGCTGAGATCGAAGTGGCCTGCCTGGAATAGCTTTTCTGCCTGTTTGACAAACTCCTGCCAACCTGGAATGTGCTGTCCTATCCACTGCGACAGCAAGACAACCCAAGGAATCACTCCTACGACAAGTAGCAGTGCTCCCACCCCTGCAATGGGAGGGAAACGGCGGAGTGAAAAGGTGGAGCGAAAATCGATCTTGCGCCACCAGGCAAAGGCCAGTGGAGGAATAAGGATTAACAACCACAAAGTGATGACGAGACCCCAGGCCGGGTTGGCTTTTTGTACAGGGATTCCGACATAAAATAAGAGTAAAAACTGTAGGCTCAAAAGCATAATAGCTTCGGGAACACTCGGGACATTTCGGGCCACAAAGTCTTTGCGAGAGAGCATCCCTTTGAGAGTGTATTCGCCTTCCCGGAACAAGACCTGTTCGTGTGCAAAGATACGGGATGCGATGAAGATGGTAAATGCGATCGCCACACCCATGGAGAGAAGAGTTAGGCTGAGATACTGTGCTGTCAGTGTGCCACGCAAGGTATGTTTTATGGCATAAGCTGTGTTGACCAACGGAACCAGCGAAGTGCCAAGGGTTCCCTTGGAGCCGGGTAATGTGGTGATGAAGATGGGTAAGAAGGCAACAAGGTATGCGGGAGTTACAAAGTTTTGGGCTTCTTTAAAGGAGCGTGCGAGTGAGGCAATCGCTAGCATAAAGGCTGCGGCAAAGGCTGCGACAAGTAGTAAGAATCCCATGATGCTGAGCATATGGACCCAAGTGAGGCCAAGAGAGAAGGAGCGACTTCCCCTGGCAGCTAGGCGCAATCCCTGTGAAAATGTTAACCACATGGACACTATATTTAAAGCTCCAGTCATGGAGGCGATGCTAGCCACAGCGAAGTATTTTCCCGCGACGATCTCGATGGGGCGAAGTGGAGCTGTGAGTAAGGTCTCAAGCGTGCCGCGTTCCTTTTCTCCAGCAGTGAGATCGATGGCCGGGTAAAAGGCTCCCGTGATCGTCATAATAAGAAGGAGCAGTGGGAAGATGCTGGCCAGCACATACCTGCCTCGTGCGGAAGCTGTCGATAGATCCGAGCCTTCCAGTATCATCGGCTGAATCACTGCTCTTGGTATCTTGAGATGGCTGAGTCGTTTGAGTACAAGCTGTTTTTGGTACCATTTAAATGCTTTTAATACACGTTTGCGTACCGTTCGGGAGCTATCTTGTGTTGTAGCGTAATAGACATGGATCTTGATCTGCCCTTGTGGGTGCTTGAGTGACTTCTTGCCTGCTTTCACTCCTAGCACCAGGGCCAATTTACCGTGGCGCAATGCCGTCTTCCAAGGCATCTTTGGATCCAAGTAAACCAACTTGTCGTTGTCTTGAATTTTTTTGATCAACAAAGAGGGTAGGGCGATACCTACCACACCTACAGTAAATCGCGTGCTGTTGAGTTTTCGCCGCTGGGCCAACTGTGCCTGTGTTGCGATGATTCCAAACAGAGGGTACATCACAATAGGGAGCAAGATCATCACAATCAGTGTGCGCCGATCTCGCAGTGTTTCAAGCATCTCCTTGCGATACAACGTTCGAACAATGGACCATCTCATATGTCTTGTTCCTCTCTGCTGGTCGAAGTTTCTGCTTGTTCTGCTTGTTCTGCTTGTTCTGCTTGTTCTGCTTGTTCTGCTAACACCGGCTGGGACGTTAATTCCGATAAATTGGGTCGAATGAGTGCCAGAAATGCTTCTGCCATACTTTGCGTTTGTGTCAGCTCTTTCAGCGCAGTGAGGCTCCCCTCAGCGACGAGTGCCGCTTGATGCATAACGCCAATTCTGTCACATAATAACTCTGTTTCTGCCAGGATATGAGTACTAAAGATGACAGCTTTCTTTTGTTGACGACAGCGTAAAATGACCTGCAAGATGAAGTCCGCGCTGATAATATCCAGGCCAGAGGTGGGTTCGTCGAGTATTAATATGTCTGGCTCATGGAGCAGGGCTCTGGCAATGTTCACACGTTGGGTTTGTCCGGTGGACAGGGTTCCACAAGGCTTTCCAAGAAACTCATGCAAACCGAGTTCTTCCATCACTTGTTCCATGCGTTGCTCAAGCCGCTCTTTGGGCATTTCTTGCAGCTCCCCAAAAAACTGCAGTAGCTCACGAGGTGTGAGTCGCTGGTATAGGCGAGTGTTTCCGGTGAGAAAGCCTATTTTCCGTTTGACATAGAGGGGGTTGGTGGTGGGTTCTTCTCCTGCAACCCAAACGTTACCTTCATCGGGGGTTAGAAGGCCAGCCATCATCCGAAGTGTGGTTGTTTTTCCCGCTCCATTGGGGCCTAATAATCCGTAGATCTCACCCTGCATCACAGAGAGATTGAGATCTCGCACAGCCCAAAAAGTGCCATAGCTTTTGCCCAAACCTGCTGTTTGTAGGATAGGAGGATCGCTTTGTAAAGGGAACTCAGAGTTGGATGTCTCTGCGGTTTCTCGTTCGATCTCGGTTTCCATCATGTACTTGATTGACTCCCAACATCTTGTGTTGTCTGGGTCCAGCCCAATTTTATAAATAGCCAAGGGACGAGGAAAGTAATACTACACCCAACGATGCTATAGCGGATAAATCGTCCCACCTGACCTGTCGGTAATAGCTTTTTGAGAGCGACAAGGATGATTACGACGACAAAAATTCCAAGGTAACGGAGTGCACGATGTCGAAAAGTACCTGCTGCCGAGAACTGTAACATTCGGATATCTGCAATGATTCCCAGGTTCACTCCGATCCAGGCAGAGGCAATGGTTGTCAGGGTTTTGCTGTTGGGGTGCAGTGTCCATATGAGGAGAGGGATACAGATGGCTAGTGAGACCTGAAGCCACAATGGAGCAGCCAGGAGACGGGCTGAGACTTTGGGTTCTAGCCATACAAACAAGCCAAGAGAGAGCAACGCAAATGTCCATCCACCCAGGATGTCCTGGGGGTAATGTGCTCCCAGGTAGATTCTGGAGTAGGCAATGGAAACAACTAGAAGGAACAAGCAGACGCGAACAGGCCAGGACTTCCAGAGGACCGCAAGGTAGCCCCAAATGGTAAGAGTTCCTTGGGCGTGTCCACTGGGAAAGGAGGCGCTGTGCTCCACAACCATCACTTTCACTGCTGGAGCAGAGGGACGAGGGATATTGACCAGCGTTTTGAGTAGTGTGTTGAGAGACAATGACGCCATTGTGAGTATCCCTATTCGTCGGCCCCAACGTTCATTCACACACCAGTAAATCAAGGGAAAGAGAAGGATATAACCCTCTTTGTCGCCAACCTTGGTGATGGCTTTCAGAAAAGCTGTGAGCCAGGGGGGATGCCAA
>JALTMC010000547.1 GCA_027005175.1 Myxococcales bacterium | reverse complement strand
CTTGATGGTGGTGGTGGTGGTGGTGATGATGATGATGATGCCAAGAAGAAGAAAAAGAAGAAAAAGAAGAAAAAGAAGAAGAAGAAGCTTTCAGCAGCCCAGGCTCGAATGGCAGGGTTGAAAGCGAAGCTGAAGAAGATGAAGGAGCTTGCGAAGAAGAAAAAGAAGAAGAAGAAGCTCTCTCGTCCGAGTGATTTGGCCAATCTATTGTGGCAGGTGAAGGCGGTCAGGCAAGAGCTTATTCGCAAGAGATATCCTTCTCATTTGCTTTTTAATACAGGGGATAACCTGGCTCCTCAGCAAGAGGCTCGATTTTTGTTGGAGTTTGAAGGTATCGCTGGAGTTGATTTTATTGCCGAGGTGATGCGGCGATTTCAGTATGATCTGATTGGTCTGGGGAATCATGAATTCTCTGTTCCTACCGATAGAATGCGGGCCTTCTTACGTCGCTCTCGGTTGAAAGGATTGCAGTTTTCGGCCTCTAACATTGTGGGTATTGCTCCTTCTCATCCACTCTCTGGCTTGATCAATCGGGATAGTAACGGGATCAAGCGACGAGATTATTTTCTCTTTCGTACGTCCTATCGAGGTGTGGTTGTTCGTATCGCTGTATTCCATCTTGTTCCTCAGAAGTTGCGTGTGAGTCGAAAGAAGCTCGTCGGCTTAACGATTGAAGATCCCTATGATTACGCCAAGAAGCTGGTTAAGAAGCTGAGGGCCAAGAAGCCGGTGATCGATCTGATTGTGGCATTATCTCATCTAGAGAGTAGCCGGAGCAAGGGAGCCCGTGTTTTGAAGCTCGCAAAGAAAGTGCCTGGTATTGATTTGATCATTACTAATGAGATGAGGGGCTCTGGGAATCGACTGCAACAGAAGATTATGATCAGTCCCAAAGGCAAGCGGGTTCATATTGTGGGAGGTGCCCGGTATGGCCAGATGCTTGGACGAATCAATCTTCGGGTTAAGAAATCGCGGGGCAGTCGGGCCATTGTACAATCTGTTGATGTTAACAGTACACCTTCGCACCCTGACCAATTTGATTATACGTTGCGTCGTCAGCTCATGATGTGGGAACAAAGTTATTGTATTCAATGGGGAAAGCAACTTGGTGAGGGTGGTCTGATCGAAGACGCTTCGATGGGTCGCGACGATTATACGAAATATGCCTTGAACTTAATGCGAGAACTCAGTCACGCTGAAGTTGCGATGTTTAACAAATTCTTGATTCGTTCGGCTCCCTTTCCGATTCGATATTATATCACCAAAGATGACATCTTTCGGGCGATGCCGTTTAATCCCAGACTTGTTGTCATGACGCTTCAAGGGCGAGAGCTGGAAGAGTGGATTCGCTCTCTCTCGGACAAGGAGCCTCTTGTTTTCGCGGGCTGGGATGATGGTGTCAATGGTCAGGATCTCAGTCCACTCAAATACTATCGTGTTGTTATGATTGACTATCTTTTGAGGATTCGTCGCAGCTCTTTTAAACGAAAGGTCGTTGCGATTCAAAGAGACTCAGATAAGGCTAAGAGGGCACTCCGAACCACACCAGGATACCTGGTTCGCTTGATGGAAAAAGCGGTCTTTTCAACGAAGGCAGCTAAAAAATGGAGAAAACTGAGTAGCCAATGGCCTGCTTTGAAGAAGAAACTACAACAACAGATCGCGAAGAACAAAAAGCGTATTGTCAAAGAACAAAAACGTCTACGGGAGTTTGATCAAACCTGGAAGTATCTGACCTACAAGGGCTGTGCGTTTGATCACACCAAGGGAGGGCAGTGTCCAGCCTCTTGTTGTCCAAGATTGCGTTCTGTGATGCTTAAACATTTTGCCAACAACGAGTTTCGCAAGCTGCCTCCCTCCAGGCCTGATCCAGATGAAGACTTCTTTGAAGAGGATGATATCCCGCATACAGGAACATTTGTGAATCTGGAAGACCGCTTTCAGTGGAGTTTTGATGCCCAACTTGATATGCGTTTTGATGCCAATCTTATCTCTCCGAACAACCTGACTGGGCCTCTGTCCTACTCTCGAATCACCTCTGACTTTTTTAGCCAGTACCAACTGGCAGGAGAGTTGAAGTTGAATATTCAGGCAGGAACTCGGTCTCACAAGTGGGACACGAACGGTACCTTCAATTATGGTGCTTATATTCGCTCACAATGGAACACAGACATTGAACCTCCTGGAGTGTCGGATGTTTTTGATGAGTCCAATGATGAGATCACGCTGCGCACCAAATACCAATACACCCGTTTAGAGCGTTTTAAGCCTTTCATTCAAGCAGCGTTGCAAACAGAGCTTACTCGTCGAGGTAGACCGAATCTCACTGATGTTGAGTATGTGAAAAAACTCACGGAATATCGTTATCGGTTCTTTTCAATCACAGCCCTGCTTGGCTTTGACTTTGCTGCTATTGTAAAAAAACTTACTCTGTTCTTTACCCTGAACTTTAAAAAGCAATTTGCATTTCAGATCTTTCCTCGGCCTGGAACAGCTGAAAGTCTTCTGTATCCTGGTCTCGGTGGTCTTCCAGACACCAACGCGCAGCCTGGATTCTCCGTGGGGTATCGGACGAGGCCTTTACAACTTGTGTCTCTTGGAGCAAAGCGTCGAATTACCTTGGTTTCTCAAGCGAGGTACAGTCTGCATTTGAGTATCGCTCCAAGTTTTCTAAAGAATCAACCGATTTTGCTCACACACGATGTCGATCTCCTCAATACATTATCGTTTGATGTAACGGAGTATATCGCGTTTAAGTTGGGGCTTCGTGCGATTATGTATCAGGGTACATTGCAAAAGAACTTTGCTGTTGGAGAAGTTCAATATGCCGAATTTTACCGTGTCCGTGGACCTTGGGCGTTTTGGCTTATTCCCACGGTTTCTCTGACTTTAAAATGGGGAACGCGTGGACAGTCTTATTGAGGAAGCAAAAGCATCTGACAAGAGTGTAAGTTCTGGCTGATGACGAGAGAAAGAACGAGTTTGCTTGTTGGGAGTCGAATGTCGTCCGGTTAAAAATCAAGAGTTGAGAGCGGGATGTCGCTTGGTCGAAAGCAAAGTGTCATCTGCTTTATAGTGAGTGTTATGAATCAACGAAAACGATATCGAATTACAATGTTGTGGATCTGTTTGTTGCTCTGGGGTGGGAGTAGTTTGGAGTTGGGTTGTCAGAGACATGCCTGTCGCTTCAACACCGAATGCAGTGGGTTTCTCTGCAATACGATCTCTCTTATTTGTCGTAGGAGCTGTCGCAGTGATGCGGATTGTAACACCTTGGAAGGATATACTTGCAACACGGGAAAATGTTCCTGTCCACCTCAAAACGCAAAGGCATACTGTCATTTGGCTTGTTACAATGATGAAGCTTGTGCGGCCCTCAACCTCAAATGCAGTGATCCTTGTGAGTCTTGTTTTGAGAAGGTGAAAGACTCTGATGATGATGAGACTGGCGAGCTGAGACAGAAATCGGGATGTACCTGTCTGGATCCAAATCTTGCCACAAAGCTAAAGCGAATTAACGAATGGGGTCCAAAGGTGCTCGCATGGAAAGATCAGATAGAGTCCTGGCAAAAGGAGGTCATTGCGTGGAAAGAAAAAGGAAGCTCAGGCTCTGCACCCAATCTGCCTTCTCTTCCTACTGCGAGTCAGGATGTCGAAACTCTCGCTGTGGTTATCTCGTGGAAGAAAAAGGTGGAGGCATGGAAGGTTGAGAAGTACAAACCATGGGAAAGCACTCCTACCTCTACGTGGAAAAGTCAGCCCGAAGATGGACGAAATAAAGCGATCTCCGACATCCCTCCACCTCCTCCTCTCCCGAAACCCGTGACCCCTGATGGTTTTCCAAAGCAATGTCAAAAAGAAAAAGAATGACCCACATGATTCACAGATATTTGGTTTGTGGAGTGTGGTGCCGATTTGGTCTTGAGAAAAGAATGACCCACATGATTCACAGATATTTGGTTTGTGGAGTGTGGT
>JALTMC010000546.1 GCA_027005175.1 Myxococcales bacterium | reverse complement strand
CTGGTGAGAAAACTCATAACAAAACAATCCTCTTCCAAGGGAACAGAAAACAGGGAAGTCCCTGGTAAACAGTTTATAGATGGCAGTAGAAACCGCAATGTTTGGCATCTGTCAAGACGCTAAGTTGTATAAAACACGACGCTAGAATGATAACTCTCTTCCCTGAGAAGGCAAGTCTATTGCAGTGGTCTCTGCATGAAATATTTCTAAAGTACTTGCAGCTTCCGGGTATCTCTATATGATAGGGTGAGTGACTTCAGGTTTCCTTGCGGAGGAATGAGGCGATGTCCCAGCCTAAAATTGTATATGTTCCCGGTATGTGTGCTGGCCACCTGGAGCACCCTGAATTGCTTTGGGTGTTTGCGATGCTCCCCTCGGGGAAGCTCCAGTTCCATCACATCGAGATAGATTTTCCTGAACCTGCAGATTCATATGCAACACAAATCCAAAAATTTGATGTTGATATGAGTCATTTTGAGAGGTGTCCTTATTGTGAGGCAGAGCTTTATTTCTTTTGTAAGCGTTGTTATCATTTGAGCTGCTTTGACTGGTCTCAGGTTGATGATGACAACAAATGGACTTGTTTTCATTGTTGGAGTCAATACCGGATGAAGTTAAAGACAACCCCATTTCGGGTGATCGCTTATGTGGGGGATGAGTCAGCTCTGCCAGGCGATACTGTCACAACCCAACATCTCCCCACCAACATTCCGTCTCAACATAATCCTCAACACACCTTGCAAAGTAGTATCAACTCCACACAGTTGTGGCACCCCAAAGGGAAGTAGATTCAATGGGACGTGGTGCTGGCCCTCGCGATAAAAAGCTGTTTGCGATGTCCCATTGGTCTGCATTGTCTGCGGCCGTTCTCGACTTGGGGTTTTTGTTGGAGCGCCGCTATGCCGAGGCTGCTGCACTCAAGCTTGTGGGGGATCACTACCAACTCTACAAGCGACAACGGCTGGCGGTTCAACGTTGCGCGGCAGGACCCTCTCAGATCGCTTTGCGGACGAGTCGTCAGATCCATGAAATTGCAGGGAAAACACTGGAGATTGATGGCTTTAATCTTGTGATCTTACTGGAGGCTGCTATCGGTGGAGGTGTTGTCTTTGGCTGTGCTGATGGAACCTACCGTGATCTCTCTAGCGTTCATGGAACCTATCGGACTGTCGAACAAACGGAAGAAGTGATCCTTTGGGTGGGAGAGTGGTGCGCGGCACATGAGATCGCTTCTGTTCGTTGGTTGTTTGATGCGCCAGTCTCCAACAGTGGAAAGTTGGCTGCGCTGGTACGTCAGATCGCTGAAAAGTATGGCTGGTCCTGGAATGTTGAAACCACACCCTTCGTGGATCGGGCTCTTTGTGTGTCAGAGAATGTTGTGGTGTCCTCTGATAAGATCATCTTGGAGCGATGCCAGCGTTGGACCAACCTGGGGCAGATGATGCTTGATGAGGCGTATGCTGCGGATAAATTACCTGCTCTTTGGTTGATAGACTTGCCTCAAGCGCAAGAAAGAGGCATCCTAGAAAGGATGGCTGGTGCTTTGTCGTTCTGACGACTGCGCCATCTGTTCCGAGGCAGGCTTGTCATCCAAATCGAAGTCAATGCAAAATGTGCCAGTTGTATCTTTTTCATAGGAGTTGTTGGGGGATGATGCAAAGTTACCAGAATCGTTGGAACTTCTCGAAACTAAGACTTTCACCCACGAGCATCACTTTTGGCTCTGGGCTGCTCCTCTTGGGATGGCTCTGGCTGTTTGCTTTCACTCATCCTGTGCACGCCCAAAAGATCTCACAGCAGTATTTACAAAACTGTGATGGTAGCAGACTTTGTGTGCAAGGTCTTGTTTGTGCTCG
Organism: Myxococcales bacterium; assembly: GCA_027005175.1. GTDB lineage: Bacteria > Myxococcota_C > UBA6777 > UBA6777 > UBA6777 > M3003. Next base: position 2,123 of record JALTMC010000546.1, on the reverse strand, counting down.
TCAATCAGGAACTCCTACCGGAGTCTGTGTTCACTCTTGCAACCCTGGAGACAGTACCACAGGATGCCCCCACGGCGAACCTTGTAACTCCCAAATGGCCATACCAGGCGCGTGCATTTGTCTGAGCAATGCACAATGCAATAAGGGGGCCTGCAAGGGAGGCAAATGCTCTTGTCTCAACGGGCAGTGTGTGGGGAAACGAAAACTGGCTGAAGTTTGTGATGACAGCAATCCTTGTGCTCTTGGACTCCTATGCTCTTCTGTGGGAACCAAGGAAAAACGTTGTTTGAAGCTTTGTATTGCAGGAGCGAGTGGACCGATTTGTTCCAATCGGATGCCTTGTGTGCGTGAGGGGAATTTCACCGTATGTCGATGCTCGGAAGATAGCCACTGCTCTGCTACCGGACCTGGATACTTTTGTCGTGGTGGAACCTGTGTGAACCGATTGCGGGTTGGAGATGTGTGTAAGCAATCGACTCAATGTGAAAGTGGCTTGGAGTGCGCCTTTACGGACTTTACAGCTACGGAGAAGCGTTGCTTTCCTCGTTGTGTGACTGGGGTGGACTGTTTTGCAGGTGAAACATGTGTTCGACCAGGAAGTGTCAATCCTGTGTGTCGTTGTGACAAAAATAGTGCCTGCCCATCTGGAAGCTCCTGTGTCAATGGCTTGTGTGATTTGTTTAAACGCTGCAGTCCTTCGCTTCCCTGTAAGGATGGCTATGCTTGCACTGTACCAGCAACGGGTTCTCAACAAGGGATTTGCGTGAAAAAGTGCAGAGGTGACAAAGATTGCTCTGGTCAGAAGGCGTTCTGCCGACAGAGCGGAGGCATTCGGGCTTGCTTTTGTACCAGTAACTCTCATTGCAACTCCGGTGACAAATGCTTGAACTTCAAGTGTGTGAAGGGGTGTCGGACACGCTCTGATTGTAAGTTCCCGGAGTTTTGCCGCAAAGGAGTGTGTCAACCGGCCCAAGACGGTGATATTATTGGTGAGCCTCCTCCGACAGAGGGGAAAGCTGATGCATCAGCCCCTGATGCACCCAAACCAGAACCAAAGCCCTTGTCCAAGTGTAAAAATGGCTGTCCTATTGGCCAAATTTGCAACGAAACCAAAGCTAAATGTGAGATTCGGATCAAAGAGATCGGTGAAAGCTGTACAAAGCCTGAGGAATGCAAGTCAAAGCTTTGTGTGAATAGCAAAAGCCTCAGCATCTGTACCAAAGCATGTCAAAAACCGTTGGATTGCCGGGATGTTGGTCTGGAGTGTCGAGTGATTCAAGCACAACAAGTCTGTCACTTTCCCAATTCGGTCTCTCCTGAGAAGAAAACACCGTCTCGTTTTGGGTGCTGTCAGGTGAACTCTGAGCCTTCGTTACTTCCCTTGCTGCTGCTCGCGTTGTTCGGAGCTTTTACTTGGAGAAGACGCAAGTTTGGGCAAGGATATAAGTGAAACTGTATTGGATAGCCTGCGATCTGAACTCGATCCCCTTGTCGAATGAGTCTCAAGTTACCTCGACTTAGCGGAAATCCATTGAGGTAGGTGCCATTGGTGCTCTTCATATCCTCAATATAGAGTTGCTGGTGGCACCTGTAGAGTCTTGCATGCACCCCCGAAATATTGGGTAACGGCAGGACCACTTCATTGTAAGGGGTACGTCCGATGGTCATCACCTGATCCATAAAGGGAATCCACCATTCCTTGGTGTTGATATGGAAAGGACTGTCTGTTTCTATGGTGCTGTGCCTGAACTCCACGGCTTGTGGGTAAAATAACTTAATCTGCATCAACATGGTTCTCTCCTCAACACTTGCTCGATCTGGATTCCCAAATGACCCAAACCATCGTCGCGCTCCCCCCACTGCAACTCAAATGCCAGATGTGAGGTGTTGGTAACTAGCCGTTGTCTCAGGATCTTTTGTGGGTACCCTTCCTCTTGTCATGGTGTGCGTGTCTACAAATGCAACACGTCTGTCTCGATGTTGGACACGCCTTTCACAACGGATTGTGATGTTGGACACGTCTTTCACAGTGGATTGTTGGACACGCCTTTCACAGTGGATTGTGATGTTGGAGACGTTTTTTGGGTTGGGAAGAGATCCTACTTTTCAAATAGAGCATCTTC
>JALTMC010000545.1 GCA_027005175.1 Myxococcales bacterium | reverse complement strand
TGGCAATAAGTAATTCGGTACGAGAGAGTTCTTGTGGGGGATGCCAGTACATGCTCTACCTCTTTGGAATGGAAGCCTTGATTCTAACCCAAGCCTAAAAACAGAAAAGTGATAACATACTGCTGGCACCCCGTCACCAATGAATGGATTCCGCTCCCTCACTTGTAGGGTGGTTGTTTAGTGTTCTAGGTTGAAAGGAGTGTGTATGTCTCTAGGCAAAGTAGGGAGGAATAGGTGGCTACGGTGCAAGCGGTTGTTTCGATGGCTCTTGTTCGTTGTTTTTCTATTGTGTGTTGCAAAGTTTTTGTGGGTGGCAGTCTTTTGCATTCGTGGGAGTGATGTCTTATCTGGAAAGGATCGGGTCGATCTGATGGCTCGCCGGAACTATTTGGTTCAGAAAATCTATCATGAGAGTGTGGGTGTGAAAGATATGCCCAGTTGGATACCGCCTTTGTTCCAAGGAGAGTGGGCTATTGTAAGTTACTCCATGGCTGCGATGGCGTTGACTAACCTAGTTTTTTTGTACCCAAGGACACGAGATCAAGCGATTCAAGTTCTGGATAGGATGATTGTTCGGGTACGTACATCTTCCTTTCGAGCTTTTGATCGGAACAAATGGAAGGAGGATCCTTTGCAGTCTTTCGTCGGGAATAACGGACATATTGGTTATTTAGGGCATCTGAATATTATCTTGGCTGCGCGGCATTACCTTTCTTCTATATCACGGGATACAGCACTCTTTCATCGTGTTAGCGAAGTACTGGCCCGTAGGCTTAATTCCAATCGATGGATGCGTGTTGCGACTTATCCGGGTGAGTATTATATTCCAGATCACAGTGTGGTTGTCGCTTCATTGGCTCTCTATGATCGGCTGTACCCTGGGAAGGCGACAGGTGTGTCTCAGCGTTGGTTGACGTTGATGTCGAAGCGGTTTCGTGACCCAAGGACAGGCCTATTTGTGTTTCAATTTGATGCTGATGGTAGAGTGACTCAACCTAGCCGAGGGAGCGGTTCTGCCTGGAATTTATTTTACTTATGGTATGCGAATCCAGCTTTTGCGAGGAGTCAATTTGTGAAGTTGAGTAAGCACTTTTTTACGTGTTTTGGTTCTTTTGGTTGTTTCAAAGAGTTGGCAGGGAGCAACCGTGGAGGTGACCTTGACTCAGGTCCTTTGCTTTTTGGAGTTAGTCCTGCAGCTACTGGATTTGCGCTGGCCGGAGCACGCTTTTCACGTAATTCTGTTTTACTTGGCAAGTTATTACTGACGGCAGAGGTGGCGGGCTTCTCGTGGCAATGGGGTGAGCAGCGTCGCTACCTTGTCGCGCCTTTTGTTGGAAATGCGATTGTGCTGGCTATGCGTACTGTCACGTCGTGGGATTTGCGCTTCCAAGAAAAAAGACAACCTTCTTCTAAGTAGGCTTTGTTTGGTAGGAGATCTCTTTGTTTGTTTTGGAGGGATCGGTCTTTGCTAGTTCACATAGGGAGTGACATGGCTTATTTTTGTGGCGATTTCAAGCAGGACCTGTGTGTACACGGCAGAGAGAGTTTTAGACATTCTTTGGTATGGTGTGAGGTCATCAAGTTTCTTGTCAAGAAGTTCAGATGCATCTTCAAAGACACTGACGCTTAAATCATGCATCTCTTTCGATATATCACTTCCGTGTTCCTCAAGTGTTCTGGCCAGAACATAGCTCAGGCGTTCGAGTTTTTGACGCTCTGCTTGAATGGTTGCTTCAGGTCGCATTTCTCTCCCCATACTTTTCGCAAGGTCTTTTCCCTAATAGATGTAGTCGTCCTTTCCGTCCGTTACAGTGACCATCAAAATGATGTTGGATTTGATGCTGTTGTCCAACTTTTGGTACGCCGTTTCCACTGTGTCGGCATGTTGTTTGTTGTATGCGATGATATGAAGAATGGAGCGGACCCAGGCATCTTTTGGGTCGGCATTACTTGCACTGAGTGGAATGTCCTTGAGTTTTTTGGTGAGTAGCTTTGTGGCTTCTTGTTCTGTGTAAAGCTTGGTGGGTGGAAAGTGAAAAGCACGAGTCACGCTGACTCCTATTTTGCGTGCGTCAATGGTCACAAGCAGGTCTGTTTTCTTTCCGCCTTTGTCTTGGTAGAGGATCTTTGATTCTGATTTAAGTAGTGTTGCTGACTCACAACGGTGTAGGACTTCATAAGCGAAGATCTCTGAATGCACAGAGCTACCACCAAGATTCCCATCCTTCCAAATCTGCTGTCCTCCTTTGGTGAGCTTTTTTTCATCAAATCCCATCGAGCCAAAGTCAATGGTGTTCCGGAATAGATAGGACTGGGACGACTTCCACTCCTTCTGATCCAGGATATTGCATTGGCCACTTAATTTCCCAAAGCCCGGTGTGGGAAACATGGATTCGGGAATGACTTCTTTTATGAGAGCTTCAGATGTGGTTGGCTCTGGAGCGCTTTCTTCCTGTATCGTTTCTTTTCTTGTTTTCTCAGGGGTAGGGTCTACTATAGGCTCTGAATGTTCGAATGTACTTGCATCAGAAGACATTTCCTGCGTCGTGCCGTCCGAGCCTTTTTCCTGATTGGAGGTCTCTTTTTCATTCTGTGTCTTTTCGAAGCGAGGCTCTGATGGTGCAGGAGGAGAGCAAGCGACAGGGAGAAGCGCAAGACCCCAGAGCAACCCAACCACGAGTAAAACTGAACGTATACGCATTGCGAGTCCCCTCGATTTACTTTTTGATACCAACTCACCGCACCCACTGTATCACAAATTGAGCAAAACCTCACACAGAGTAGTCTGAATAGGATAGGCAACTTTTTAAAATAGTTTTCCCATTCTATTCTTTGTCATTCGTTTGAGAAAGTGAATGGAGAATGTGGTACCTTCTTGGGATGAGTTGAGGTTGCTCCGTTGGTTGTAGAACAGGTCACAAGGAAAAAGGTTTCGGGTGAGAAGCAAACAGACTTTTGTGTATCCTCTCGTGTGTCAGTGACAAAGGGGATACGTGTGTCTTCTCATTCTCCCAAGTCCAACTCTTCCGGCCAATCCAATATTTCCGGTGCGAACGAGCACTCTCAAAGATCTCTTAAAGCACGCAAGTTGACACAAGTATACAAGCAGTATGGACATCTTGTGGTACGGATCTGCCGGGAGGTCTTGCGTCAGCAGGAAGATGCAGAAGACGCGATGCATGAGACATTTATCAAGTTTTGGCGATATGTTGATACGATCACAGAGCCACGTGAGATTGTAGCGATGCTTCGACGGATCGCTCTCTCTACCTCTATTGATTCTCTGCGAACTCGCCAAAGACAAGGACGCTATGGGGAAGCTTGGCGCGAAATGCGGAAAGTCGTACACGCAGAACACATCGATAGCGTAGAGAGTCGCAAGTCTTCTCGGCAATTGGTCGCGATGTTATTACAAGCTGTGCGTGTGGATCGTGAAACGGTTGAGATGGCTTATCATTACTATCTCGATGAAATGACGTTGGAAGAAGTTGCTAAAGCTACAAACTATTCTCGACGGGCGGTGGGAATGAAACTCCAGCGCTTTCGTGAAAATGCAGCGAAATACTGTCAAAACCACGGTATAACCTGGTGATGGGAACGATGCTGTGAGTGCAGGAAGAGGAAGATAATGGAATTATTGAACGCTTTTTTTGTTTATGCTCGGGAGCAATCCCATCCCTCTCGTGTGCAGTGGGATCTCTTTCTCCTGCAAGGCCTCTCTCCATCTGAGCGCAACAATCTGGAAGACCATTTGTCCTGTTGCCATGGTTGTCGTCAAAAACTTCATGGCCTTCAAACCGAACGAACTTTGTTTCAGGCAAAAGCTGATCTTCCAACATTTCTTCAATGGATACAAGGAGACACAACAGAGACTCCTGTGCCTCTTACAGCAGAATTGACATCATCATTGAATGTGTCAGGTGCTCATACGATACCTGTGGCGGAATTGCTGGCTGAAGTTAGAGATAACAGGGTTATGAC
>JALTMC010000544.1 GCA_027005175.1 Myxococcales bacterium | reverse complement strand
GGGTGAAAGGATAGGCTATGGGATGAATTTTGAGAAAACTCATTCCTATGTGCCGCTACTAGCTTCTTCAAGAAAAGCCGATATCTTAGATTCTGCAACGTCATTGAGCTATTCATAAGATAGTTCAAATGGTTCTGGATGTTCCCAAAAAGCAGGTCAATTCTTATGGGGAACGACCTCAGACGAACAGAATACGGTAATCTCAGGTTCAGGTGGCAGGAGAGAAGAGTTCGACTGAGATCTCCCTTTTTGAGGCAAGGGGGATGTTCAGGAGCACCTACATGTTTCCTGTCAACCCTACTCTCCTAATCTTATTGTGTTCATTTGTCAAGCTTCTTTGCAGAATGGAGTGGAGAATTAGGGTGGAGTTAGCAGTTTTTGGGAGCGACTGTGTGTGCGAATACGGGGGATTGGGACACGAGAGCGGGACATCCTAAAAATTGGGAACGGTGCCAACTTGGGATTAACTTTCTGTGTTGTTGGAGCCTTGCGATAAGGCTGAGAGGTTGGAGTTCTCATTTTGGGTTGGGGGATCGGTGCTGCGATAGGGGGCTGACGCTGGCTTGTGCTTGAGGCTTGCGTTAACTTCTCCCTTGTCGCTTTCCAGGTATTGAGCTGGGTTTGAAGATCGTTGTATACCTTCAAAAGTTTGCGATATTCAGGGCTATCTTGTGTGAGTGAAGTCATGGATGCGTTCAGGGTTTGGATGGAGCGTTCATAGGCATCAATGGCTGCTTTTTCTTGCCCTAAACGGCGATGGCCATTGCCGAGCATCACCCAGACATTCCATCGGTTCGGAAACCTCTCTTTGAGGAGCTTTGCGTAGTCTGCGAACTTTTCGCTCTGGTTGAGCTGGGTGTATAGATCAACCACCAGGACATAGGGTGGTAGCCATTGTGGGCTGGTTATTTGGGCTCGTTGCGCGTAATGAATGGCGCGGCCATAACGACGAAGCTGTGTATAACATCGAGCGATTTGGTATTCGGTCGCGCTCCTTTCCGAATTGGATAAGCCGACCATGAGTCCTTTGTACAGGAGTGCCTTTTTATACTGATCAATGGCTTGTTGAAAATAATGGATTTTAAAACTCTGGTGTCCGAGTCGCTGGTAGTACCTGCTTGGCTGGATCACCTTTTCAAGTTTGGGAAACTTCTTTTTGAGATAAGGGTAGAGACCAACGCTGAGAGCGAGCCCAAAGAAGACAATTTGTAGCCAATAGCTGCGTTGAGGTCGTATGACTTCAACGTGAAGGGGTTCAGACTCTGTAGGTGTTGACTCTTTTGGAGCGGAAGGTTCTTGAGATTGGGTGGTCACAGAGATGTTCCATCAATCGGAGGTTCTAGGTACATGTGGGAGTTGGATGTTCGTCTGTTCTGCTGTTTGTGCTGCAACGACACGATTACCTCCAGCATTACGCGCTTGCTGAATGGCCCCACGAGCTCGGGCAAGCAACCCCGTCGCCGGATCACTCTCCGTTGCAGACAAGGTGGAAATTCCAACACTCGCTGTCAACAGAATCTCACTACCTGCTGTAGTGCTTTGAGGTAGATTGAAGGTGTGATTGGCGATCGTTGCACGAATTCGCTCGGCTACAATCGAGGCACCAGGCATATCCGTTTGGGGCAACAACACACCAAAGACTTCCTCTGTATAGCGGGCAGCGCTGTCGATATTGCGCAGGTGGCGACGCAACAGGACTCCTATGCTTCGAAGAATCCCATGTGTGATCTCTGAGCCACGTTGACGAACAAGCTGGTGCAGTCCATCGGGATAGACCAACAACAAGCTGAGAGGATAGGCATGTCGCTGGGCTCTGTGGGACTCCACTTGGAGCAAGCGGTTGAAGTGACGACTGTTGAATAGATCTGTAATGGGGTCCCTGATGGACCCCTGCTCTATCTGCGTCTGCAACCTTTGTATTTCGTTGGATAAGGCTGCAACTCGCTCATTTTTTGAGTCGAGCTCTCTCGCGAGCTGGCGGGCTTCCAGTGCATGAGAAAGCCAGCGACCCAAAAGACCAAACTTGAGCAATTCATCGGGACCTAGAGGGCTTGGCTTACGAGCAACCACCGACAATACACCATAAGGTTGTTGGTTTTGCAGTGTCAGGGGGGTGCCAATAAAACTCCGAATATTGTGCTGCATCCGAGAGGGATGTCTGGACAGGGGAGATGCTGCAACATCAGGAATCACGATCGTATCGCGTTTACGCAGCACCTCGTTTTCAAGCATATCGCTGGCTGGAAGTTCGTCTCCAGCTCGATAGCTCATGCCCACTTGGTCAGCCAAAGCTTCCACTCGTAGGTGTGTCTCGTGGCGTAACCGCAACACCCCCGCAACAGGCATCTGGGTAATAGACATTGCGGCTTTAAAAGCATTTTCATAAAGCTGTGCTGTCTTTTCAGCAGGTTGCAATAGGTAGTGAATCCAGCGTTCTTGTGAATTATTGTTAGTATCGTGAGACACGGATGAACATCCTCTTTCATCGGTTTCGCGCATGGATGCAGACTTGAATTTCAAATCCAACAAACAGTGAGTATGTATCTTAGTCTATAACACACATACCCTCCAATCCTTGACAAAATAATTAACGGCAACCTTTGTCCTTTGTGAAGCTTCTTGGGTCAGGTTACCAACGTTTTGACGAACAGCAATCTTTTTTCCTTTGTGAAGTTTCTTGGGTAGGGTTACCAACGTTTTAACGAGCAGCAATCTTTTTCCCTTTGTGAAGTTTCTTGGGTAGGGCCACCAACTTTCTGATGGGTAGCAATCTTTCTTCCTTTGTGAAGTTTACTGGGTAGGGCCACAAACTTTCTGACCACCGAGGGTTGCACAAGTTGTACCAGCTTTGCAATCGGAAGGACCGGAACAAGCTAGAAAGCAAAACGAGCGTTGATTGGGTGGTCTTCCTGTGGAGAGACACTTTTGCTTTGTTGTACAATCTGCACACTTGAGGACTTGCTTTACACAAACACCGTCTTTTTTCTTTTGGATTCCGATACAGAAGAAGTCGCTGGTACAATGTTTTGATGCATCGATATTTTTCCCCTCAGCAGGAGCGAAGGGGGCGCAGGTCTCTCCTTCTTTCCTGGGACCGGAAGGAAAACAAACAGCAGGACCTTTCTCAACAAGAGGAGCACACCTCGCTTTGTTTTTGCAGGGGAATTTGTTGGGTTCACATGGGAATAGACAGTTTTTGGCCGGAGGAGTTCCACCAACAACAGTGCACCGCATGGAGCCGCAGTCGAGATCGGCCTTGCAAGCATCTCCTTCTTTGATCTCCACGCATTTTCCCGCATTTTCAAAGGTGCCGTCGGGTTTCTCTGTGCGTTTGCATTTGAAGAACTTGTTGGAGAGCTGTTCACAAAGCAGCCGTTTGGTGAGGTCACAGTCTCCTCCACCTTTGACTGGCTTCACACAAGCTTTTTTCGGATCACCGGGGCCTATATTGGGTTGTGTTGTACAGATCTCACCCGATGGGCAGTCACTGGTTTTGGAGCACTCTTTGTGGCATTTTGATTCAAGCCGGGAGACACCCAAGCAAAGCAATCCTTTGTCACAGTCTCCACGAAACTGTCCTGGCTGCACTGACTTGGTGCATTTTTGATCGAGCTGGGTAAGGGTGAGGCTTCCTGTGCAAACCCCTCTGCGACAGTTGACTTTGTTGTTGGGATCCAAGGTTCGGCAAAACTTTCGCTCGCTTGGGCTGCATCTCTCGCCGATCTTGGCGATGATGATGCAGGCTTTCTTTTGTCCCAGATCTGTGGCACAAGTCTCGCCTGATGGGCAATCTTTGGTCTCATTGCATGATTTCGCGCAGCGATACTCTTCTTGAGCATGCTCAACGCAAATCAGGCCCGTGCCACAATCACCCTGGTCTTTTCTTGGATCGAACAAACACTTTTGGCCGAGCTTCCAGCCCTCTTTGGGGCGAGCGGTACACTTCCCTGCAAGGCAGTTCTCTGGGGGGCTCACTGCATCACGTCGGCAGAT
>JALTMC010000543.1 GCA_027005175.1 Myxococcales bacterium | reverse complement strand
CCAGCTTTGTGAAGCTACCAAAGGAGCTCTTGGGCATACCAGCTTTGTGAAGCTACCAAAGGAGCTCTTGGGCATACCAGCTTTGTGGGGCTACCAAAGGATTTCTTGGACATACCAGCTTTCTTTGCCCAAGCGATCTGCCACCTCCAACAACATTTCGAGATTGGCCTCTGGGAATTGTTCAGGCAGCGGAGGAGGTGTTGGTCCCATAGGGCCATATGTGCCTTCAGGCTCCGCATGCATGGGATAGAGAGAGTAGCCCCCAGCTGAGGAGGTAAACTCTCTTGAAGCTTCCATAGAGATATGACCTGACGAAGCAGCAGACCCTGCTTGAGAAGCAGAAGCCTCTGTGGAAGGCTGATCGGCAAATGCTTCCGCCCAACCCTCAGAGGAAGTTACACTTGGAGACATTCCAGACTCTATAACGCTCTGCTCCCCTGAAACAATCTCATATTCGCCAGACTCTATCGAGATTTCTCCCTCAACCAGATTGGCCGCTGTATCTTGAAAGGTATCCCCTCCTTCCACCGTTTCAACGGAATCTGCGAGATAATCATGTGCAGCAGCTTCACCGATATATACCGTGATTTGGGTAGTACCCATCTCCATCACAACACCATTTTTAAGCTTGGCATGTGACTTAATTTTTGTACCGTTAATGTATGTCGCCGCTGTACCCATTGGCAGCAAAGAAACATCACCAAGCCTCTTCACTTGAATGACACCATGAACACGAGCCACTGTTGGATCAGAAAGTTGCAGATCCACACCCGTCCGTGCTTTCCCTGTACGCCCCCGGCCAAACTTAATCATATCTTGCTCAAACAAGTGCTGCTCCGGTTCACAATCAAGCTGAAGCACAACAAGTTTGACGGGAATCGAATCTGCCATAACTATCTCTCCATCCTATCAATCCACTCAGAACAAACAACTCGCACACGAGCCCGGTCAGAACGAACAACTAATATATGGTATTGTAGGCTCCTTTGGAAAGAGTTAATTTTCCAACCCCTCAAAAGAATCACACAATGTTCAACAATCAACTCTCAAACAAAAGAGGTTTCCTTTGGAATCGAATCACATTCCGCCTGCCATCGTTCACGTGGAGAACCTAGTTAAGCAATACGAAAAAACCTTGGCAGTCGATCATCTCTCGTTTCAAGTGCAGGCTGGTGAAGTGCTTGGCTTAGTTGGGCCCAATGGCGCAGGAAAAACCTCAACCATGCGTTGCCTTTGTGGCATTCTTCCAACAACCAGCGGACAGATCCATATCGGCGGCGTTTCACTCGCCACCGACCCTGTTGCGGTCAAACAACAGATCGCATTTGTCCCCGCAGATCCAAAGTTTTTTGATTACCTCACTGTACGTGAACACCTCCGCCTCTTTGCTCGCCTATACCATTGCGAAGCACGAGACGATGATATGGATCAGTTGCTTCAATTGCTTAAGATCGAAGACAAACAACACCATCTCCCCGCCGCTTTATCTCGGGGAATGCAACAAAAATTAATGATCGCCTGCGCCTTAATCCACAACCCAAAGGTGCTCATCTTTGACGAGCCCTTTACAGGCCTTGACCCGCTCGCCATTCGCAACATCAAACAACTCTTGCGCCAGCGAGCCAAAGCTGGAGTCGCAGTCATAGTATCCAGTCACCTGCTCGGTATGGTCGAAGCCATCGTCGACCGTGTTCTTATCTTACAACACGGCCTCAAGGTCGCTCATGACACGGTCCACTCTCTCACTACACAATACCCAACCATACGAGAAACCGCAGGACTAGAAGAGATCTTCCTACAGCTCACGGGTGGACTCCCCGAACCACAAACTTCAAACCCTGAACCACAAACTTCAAACCCTGAACCGCAAACTTCAAACCCTGAACCGCAAACTTCAAACCCTGAACCGCAGACTTCAAACCCTGAACCACAAACTTCAAACTCTGAATCACAAACTTCAAACTCCAAGTTCGAGTTATCCTCTGAGCTTAAGGAGGAAGAGTAATGCCACGAGCCTTAGTGTATTTGTTGTACCATCACATCGTAGGTTCATGGCGCTTTCGCCTTAAAAGATTGAAGCAACCCAAATACCTTGTAGGGACGCTCGCTGTTTTTGGGTACTTCTACCTTCTCTTTGTTGGAAGTTTCTCGAAATCTATCCAGCCCAAAGCGATCACACAGCCCGAACTCGCCGGACTCATGGTCTCTCTCTTTTTGACTTTTCAGTTTGGCTTAATATGGTTACTTGCCGGACGATTTACCGGGCTTGGTTTTTCCGAAGCAGAAACAGAGATCCTGTTTGCCGCACCTCTCACACGCAAAGAGCTCATTCGATATAGACTACTCAAATCGCAACCAGGTATCCTCTTTTCGTCTTTGTTTTTGGTCATCATTATCTCGTTGTCCTGGGAGTTTCCATCGCTATTGTTATCCTTTTTGGCGGCTTTTGTTCTTCTTAATATCATCCAGGCTTTTCAAGTTTTAACCGCTGTCTTGCACGGCCTTTGGCAAGATCGATGGTGGTCAGGCTTAATCAAGCTAGCAGGCATTGCAATTCTTATTGCGCCTATCTTGTTGACGAAATCACCACCCGAAAGCTCCAAAGGTGCCATCGGCTCTATCCTTCTTTGGGGCAGTACTGTCAGCCTGGAAGGTGGCTGGCTGGCTGCTCATGTCTGGATAGGACAATTTATCGTCACCTCGTCTTTTCGCGAGTGGCTTCCCCGACTGATTGTATGTTTGCTCTGGCTTACGTTACTCTACCAGCTCATCGTGTGGTTCAACTTTGGCTTTGAGGAAAAGGAGATGGCACAGGCTCGCAAACGAGCCTCCACCTTGCGCTCCATGCGTGAAGGGCGTGCGATCGTTGTCAAAGATCAGCCTGTAAAAACCTCCCTCTTTCCTCTTGCATGGACTGGCGCACCCTGGCGAGCCATCGCCTGGAAGAATATGACAGCACTCTCCCGACACCTTCCTCGCGGCTTTTTGTTTGCCATATTCTATATCCTATTTCTCGGCATCCTGTTTGCCCTCTCTGAAACCAACATTAAATCTTTCCTTACAGGCTCTGGTATCCTCGCTGTTATCGCCCTTTTCTTAACCTTCATGGGCAGCAGTGTGATGAAAGAAGACTTGCGCTCCGACCTTGGAAAAATCGATATCCTTCAAGCACTCCCGATCTCACCTCTGGACATCATTCGAGGTGAGATCTTTGGTGCAGCCTTTGTCATCATAGCTGTCACCCTCACTCTTCTCGGTGGTAGTGCCATCTTGTTAATGATCGATGGTAGCTTCGGTTTGAGTGTCTCCTCCATCTTCCTCGGTACCAGCCTCGTAGGCTGCCTCTCCTCAGGCATCATCCTGCTCTCATTCTCCATCGAAAACGCACTCGCCCTGTCATTCCCAGCCTGGGTCTTACCCGATCGTGAAAGCACACACCAACACACATCCATCGATCAAATGGGACGCTCTATCGTCCTCGTTATCGCTCGATTCTTTCTCCTCACCCTACTCATCATCCCCCCAAGCCTATGGATGCTCATCACGCTACAATCCGCACTCGTTCTCAAAAGTACCACGATCATGGTCATCGGTGCTGCTGGATTTGCTGTCATCGCCTGGGGCGAAACAGAGATCATCATCCTCTGGCTCGCACGACTCTTCAACAAACTAGATGCCAGCCAAGAAGGACTTTGAGTCAGCCACCCCATCCGAACTTCATCCTGTAAAATGCAAGCTCGACGTCAGATAGGTCTTGTCCGCCCAAAAAAAGACACAGCAATATAAGACTGTTATACAAAATCACACAATATAAGACTGTTATACAAAATCACACAATCCACAAGGAGGGTTTGGTATGACTCTAACAGAACGTGAGTTACGTGAGTTCGACGTAAGGTAGGATCTTTCCCATCGAGATATACAGCAATATCAATTTGTTACAAAAATCACATAATCCACAAGGAGGGCTTGGTATGACTCTAACAGAGCTAT
>JALTMC010000542.1 GCA_027005175.1 Myxococcales bacterium | reverse complement strand
CTTACAAGCTCCCTCTCTCCCTTACAAGCTCCCTCTCTCCCTTACAAGCTCCCTCTCTCCCTTACAAACGTCTCTCTCCCTTACAAACGTCTCTCTCCCTTATAAACGTCTCTCCCCCTCACAAACCTATAAAGTGGAGATGAGTTACAAACTTGTAAAAATGCTATACAGTGCCCACTCCTTTCCTAATTACAGTTCGTAGAGCAACCAAAGGTGGCAGTACATGAGAAAACTAATCATTGTATCTTTGGGTGGAGCCTTGGCACTCACACCTGGCTATGGCTCCCCCCTGTTTCGGGTTTTGCTCAGTTTGCCTGGGTTCCCAAAAGACGCGACAAAGACGGTGACGGCCTTGCTGACAAGGATGATCGCTGCCCGACAGTTGCTGGTCCTCGTGGAAAAATTGTGGCGCATGTGGCACCCAATGCCTCACAGGCCAACCCACAATAGCTCCAGGTTCTCTGTTTTGACTTTCGACTTTCGACTGTATACAGTTAAGTGGATGTCCTTCTTTAAAAGGCATCTTCACCAAAGGAGTTTTCCACGATGTGTTTGATTTGTATAGAGTACCAAAAGCAAAAGATGACAATCCGTGAAGCCTGGAGTGCCTATGGAGAAATGGCTGCCGGCATGGAGCCCAAGCACGCCGACGAAGTACGTGAGATGCTCAAGGAAGCGGAAGCCAAAGAGAAAGAAGAACAACAAAAAAACTCCAACCCGTGAGAGAGTGGAAAAAACGGTGGAGTGTGGGTCGCTGGGCTCCTGACTTCGTGTTGCCTTCTCAAGAGGGTGTGCCCACACGATTTTATGGAAAAGCTGGAGGAGTTCCCGCTGTCCTTTTGTTTTGTGCTGGAACACTATCCGAAAACCAATGGGATGAAGTGGAAGTACTCCTCCATCAACGAACAGACAAGAACTCCACAGCTCTAGCTCACTTTGTATTTACCCATGAATCTCCAGAAGCCAACCTGGAGATAGCAAGCTCTCATAAACTTGAATGCACGCTGTTCTCCGACAACCAGCAAGAATTCTTTTCTCTGCCAGAGGGCGAGACAAGCTCTATCCAGGTTGTGATTCTGGCTTCCAGTATGCGGATTCTGGACGTGTTTTTGTGGGAAAGTACCAACCAGACCTACGAGCATGTTGTAGAGGTGCTGTCCTCCCAGCCTCCGATCACTCCAGTAACTATCGATACACAAGCACCGGTACTTCTCTTACCTCAAGTACTTGAAGAAGCTGCATGTCACCATCTGATCGATGTGTGGCACCAAAAAGGCCACCACCAAACAGGAGTGGAACGTTCGGAGAAAGGAGGTCGTATCGAACTCCTCGACGATGCCTTCAAACGTCGGCAAGACCACATCGTCACTGACCCAGGACTCTTACGTATGCTCACAACATCCATTGGACATTGTGTCATCCCCCAACTTCAAAAGGTATTCTCGTTCCGAGCCACTCGCTTTGAGGGATTTAAAATCGTCTGCTACGACGCATCACAACAAGGATACTTTCGACCTCATCGAGACAACCTCAGTCCAGCCACACAGCACCGTAAATTCGCACTCAGCCTGAACCTCAACGAAGGGTACCAAGGAGGGCAACTACGCTTTGCAGAGTATGCGCCACACCTCTACCAACCTGGCCGAGGCAGTGCCATCATCTTTTCAGGAGCCATGCTTCATGAGGTCCTTGATGTCACGGAAGGACAACGCTTCACTCTGCTCTCTTTCCTATCCTAGAAATAAGCTTCAAGGTCAACCTTCGGAGTAGCCGGACTGTAAGCTCACAACTACCCCACGCAATGCATTGACTTTTTTAGGAAAGATTGATAGTTTTCTCAGGAGTCAACCATGATAAAAGCGGGCAAGTTTTGACAAAAGAAACCTTGAAAGACTCCGAAACTCCATTGTTTCAAGCACTGTAAATCGCAGTACAAGGAAGAGCGAAAGAGCAAAGAGATGGCAACAGAACTCACAATTCCAAGGCTCATAAAAGGGGAGGAGCTGTCAGACATTTCGACCCCCCAACATTGTGAGTTAGTAAGAGGTCGGATCATACCAATGACTCCTACAGGATACAGGCATGGTGATGTGGAGGGAAATATTTACCTCGCTCTCAAAAACTTCGTACGCCAGCACAAGTTGGGTAAAGTTATGGTTGGAGAGGTAGGTATTTACACAGGTCGAGATCCTGATACAATTAGGGGTGCAGATGTACTCTACATCTCCCATGAACGTTATGCGAAAGTGCAATCTTCAAGCTTTCTTGATGTCGCTCCAGAGTTGGTTGTCGAAGTATTATCTCCAGGAGACCGATGGAGTCAGGTCATGCAGAAGCTAGAAGAGTATTTCAATATCGGGGTGCTCATGGTTTGGATTGCCGATCCCGACACACAAAATATATACTCTTACCGCTCTCTCACAAATGTCTCGCACTTTTCCGCAGGTCAACAGTTACTCGGAGACGAAATTCTTTCAGGGTTCGAAACCCCCATTGATGAGCTGTTTGAAGACTGAATCTGCTCACGAAACTCACGTCGCTTCGAGAAAGATTCTATCCAACGCAAAGACCTGTTCCATTCCCTACTTTTGCTAGCCCGAGTGATTCACGAAACGTTGGGCTAGAACTTCTTCAACGCTGAGATAATGTCTTCCAGGTCTTCTTCTTGATCCAGAACCAAAATTCCGTTGTCGGAAGGCTCTGAGGGAGCAGTTTTTTTGGCAATAGTTCGATGGGATTTTCTAGGTTGAGAACCAGAAGGCCCACTATTTACGGATAGCGGTGGTAAGGGCTGCGGTTCTTCGACGTGGCTATCGTCGGTATGGTACGTCTTTGGGAGATTGTCTGAAAACACCCAATCTGTGCGTTCATCAAGCCAGCGTCGGTATCGCTCAAAGGTCCACATGCCATCTTTACCGCCCGTTTCAATGGCTGTGGGCAGACGCGAGAAATAACCTTGACGAATCATCGCACGAACGCCCTGGTTTGCCATTAAAATCTCACACTCGGGAACACGCATCTCAACGTCTTCGCGAAAGACCAGCCGTTGACACACCACACCCACGAGACAATCGGCCAGCTGTGAGCACACATTGCTTTGAATCTCAGAGGGAAACGCCGCCACAAGACGTTGCAAAGCCTCAGCCGCTGTGGATGAATGCAGCGTACTGATCACAAGATGCCCTGTCTCTGCTGCGTTGAGAGTCAGTCGCATTGTTTCGGGGTGGCGCATCTCGCCAACCACGAGAACATCAGGGTCTTCACGCATCGCGTCCAACAAAGCCTGCTCAAAGGACGGTGTATCCCGGCCCACCTCACGTTGCCGAATCAACGCACGTTTGGGTCGCAGAGAGTATTCAATAGGATTTTCCAACGTTACAATGTGCAGTGGTTCCCGCACATTTAACTCTTCCACAAGAGCTGCTATCGTAGTTGACTTACCCGATCCGGTTGGACCACAGACCAAGATCAGGCCGTGTTTCTGCTCCAACAAAAGGCGGATGTCGGGATGCAAATTTAGTCGCTCCAGCGTTGCCTCAAAGGACGACAACAAACGAATCGCCATTCCCACACCACGAGAACTTTGCAACACATTGATACGACAACGCACACCTTCGATCGTCTTGGAGAAGTCATGTGACCGACGCTCCATAAAAGATGACCACTGCTCTTGGTTGAGGAGCTTCTTTACCATATTCAAAGCACTTCGGGATGAGATAGGTTGCCCCGTGAGATGCAAAGTCCCCCTCACTCGTAATGCCACAGGCATACCCGACTCCACATGAAGATCACTTGCGCTGTTTTGCTTGGCCAAAGCCACTAAAGTTTCTAGAGTCATGAGACCATTCCACGTTGAAAGATTTTGACCAGGCTCGCTTGCGACCAGGCTCGCTTGTGACCAGGCTCGCTTGTGACCAGGCTCGCTTGTGACCAGGTTCGTCTGCGACCGGGCTTGTCTGCAACCAGGTTCGTCTGCGACCGGGCTTGTCTGCAACCAGGTTCGTCT
>JALTMC010000541.1:1911-4007 GCA_027005175.1 Myxococcales bacterium | reverse complement strand
TTGTGTATCTTAAACCTCCTGATGGAGTCGGTATAGGCATCCTATTGTGTGCGATGCTTTGTCGTTCTTTCCGCTGGTTTGTTGGTTGTGGGAACAATAAAGATTTGTTTCAAAAATGTATTTGCGATATACCAGAGAGTGGGGAGGAGAGTGTGCGATCTCTATCTATCTCTGATGGACTGTTGATGGAGTCTCTTGACGGTTGGGCCACTCATTCTTACCTTTCTGTGCAAACACATTCTTCTTTTTTTTGCGATAGAGAACTATATATCACTTACTAGCGAAGGGATCGAATGATTCGTACACTTTCTTCTGTGGCTGGATTCACTATCATCGCGTTTGCCTCTCAGCGTCTCGGAAAACTTCTTAACCACTATCGTTTGCCCTTAATCAGTGGATTTTTACTGACTGGAATGGTCGCAGGACCTTATGTCCTTGGTCTTCTTCATAAAGAGTCCTTTGGAAGTCTTGTCTTTATCGACCAAATATCCCTTGCCATTATAGCTTTTGCGGCTGGCTCTGAACTCTATATGAAAGAACTTCGCAGTCGCATTAAGAGCATTGCCTTTATCACGATAGGACAGGTACTTGCTGTCTTTGCCTTAGGGAGTGTCGGTATCTATCTGCTCTCTCCTTGGATTCCATTTATGCAATATATGTCTGTGGGAGGACGTGTTGCGATCTCTATGCTTGCTGGTGCTATATTAATTGCTCGTTCTCCATCTTCTGCGATCGCCATCATCAATGAAGTACGTGCAAAAGGTCCGTTTACACAAACTGTTCTGGGTGTCACAATGATTATTGACGTCATTGTGATTGTGTTGTTTGCAATCAGCTTCTCTTTGGCCACAACCCTGTTGGAGAATAAACCTTTTACACTCACATTCTTGGCGATTATCGTTGGGGAGTTGTTGGTTTCTCTCTTGTTGGGCTGGCTCCTCGGTCAACTGATTCGCTTCCTCTTGGGTTGTCGAGTTCCGCGTGTCGCAAAGAAAATCTTTCTGGTCTTGATTGGATTTGGAGTCTTTCTCCTGGCAGAAAAGATCCATCATCTGAGTCACCAGTATCTTCCTTTTACGATCCATATCGAAGCCTTACTCGTGTGTATGATTGGGAGCTTTTATATTACGAATTACACAACGTATCGCAAAGATATGGAAGAGATTCTTCATAGAATATCGCCGCCCATTTATGTGGCCTTTTTTACCTTAACGGGTGCATCCTTAAGTCTTAACTTACTGCAACAGGTGTGGCCTATAGCCTTGCTGCTTTTTGGCCTTCGTTTGTTCACCATCTTTTTGGGTGCTTTTGTGGGAGGCTCCCTTGCTGGCGATCCCCCTTCTCACAACCGAATGAGCTGGCTTACGTATATTACTCAAGCAGGTGTTGGCCTCGGTCTTGCGAAGGGAATTGCTACCTACTACCCTGTTTGGGGAGGCGACTTTGCAACCCTACTTATCGCAGTTATCGTGATCAATCAACTGGTAGGGCCTCCTTTGTTCAAGTTTGCGATAGGTCTTGTGGGTGAGGCTCATCCTCGTGCTACGACTCCTGCCTTTGATGGCATCAAGGATGCCACGATCTTTGGACTTGATGGCCGGAGTGTCGCTCTCGCACGTCAGCTGATGCGACATGGATGGAAAACTCGCATCGTTACATTTCGTAAGGGAAGAGACTCCGAGAATATAGACCCTCGAATAGAAATTAAATACTTTGAGAGGCTTTCTTTGGAATGTTTGGAAGAGCTTCAACTCAAACATACGGACGCAGTGGTATCCATCCTGCCCGAGCAAGAAAGTTATATGTTGTGTGATTTGGTCTACGAACATTTTGGCACAGAAAATATTGTAGCTTTGCTCCCTGAACATACACACTGTGCTCGTTTTCACGAGCTTGGCGTGAAAGCTGTCGCTCCAAGTACTGCGATGGTTGGGCTCTTGGACCACCTGGTACGCTCTCCTCTCGGTGCCTCTTTTCTCCTTGCCAAGGACGAAGAGGAAGAAGATGTTGTGGACCTTGTCGTTCGCGATCCCTCTTTGCATGGTGTGGAGATCCGAGACTTGAATCTTCCTTCTGATGTTCTTATCCTCTCTGTT
>JALTMC010000541.1:0-1901 GCA_027005175.1 Myxococcales bacterium | reverse complement strand
ACTCCCACTGAACTGGGATACCGTGTCACTGCTTTTGGCACCCCTATGAGCCTCGAAAAAGTGGCACTTCTCTTTGAAGTATAACCCTCTCAGCTTTCTCAAAGCTCCTAGCCCCTTACGAAAAGTTGACACTCTGTTTCTTTCCCGAGCGCAGACTTAGCTGAATCTATCATCCCGCAGATCGGAGAGGAGAGAGGGGCCACCTTTTTTGCCTTGTCTCCTTTGTCTTTCTCACACCTGAGCAGGCATTGCTCTCTCGCAACAAACACTAGCAATCATCCAGGCCAATACTGCGATGAATAGAAAGGAAGCTCTTTTTATAGCTTGACTATACTTGCGTGTTCATGTATTCAAATAATTGAATACATGAATATTTTTAGGGAGGGTATCGTTCTGTTTTTGTATTTTTTTCTTGTATCCATTTTGGTGTTGTTTTGAGCTTGAAATGATAAGTCCTGTCAAGAGAGTCGATGGTTTGAAGTTTAGGCTTGGCTCTTTTGTGATGGGGCAAGGAGTTAATTCTATATGGTAGAGCATATTCAGCGGATTCCTTCAACAGGATTTACGGGGTTGAAAGAGAACTGGCGCAATGATCTCATTGCAGCTTTCAGTGTTGCGATGGTGGCATTGCCGTTGGCATTGGGAATCGCACAAGCTTCTGGTGTCCCACCGATGGCGGGTGTGATGTCGGCTGCGATTGGTGGCCTCATTACGTCATTTTTTCGAGGCAGCCATCTCGCGATCAATGGGCCAGCGGCGGGTTTAATTACTGTTGTTCTCGGGGCAACATATGCTCTGAAAGATGGATCGGGCCATGCCTTTCAGTATGTGTTAGCGGCGATCGCAATCGCTGGATTTTTGCAAGTTCTTATGGGGTTGTTTCGGCTTGGAAAGCTGGGTGAGATCTTTCCATCTTCCCTGATTCATAGGGGCTTGGCTGCGATTGGTGTGATTATTTTTACAACCCAACTGGATGATGCTTTTGGTTTTCGTTATTCGCCTCAAGCGAAAAGTGTGCTCGCCAAGTTGGCAGAGCTTCCTTTTCGGCTCACTGAACTGAATCCATTGGTAGCCTTGATCGGTATTGTATGCCTTGCTCTGTTGTTGATATATCCAAAGATTAAAAGTCATCTTGTTCGATTTATTCCTGCTCCTATGTGGGTTATGATTCTTGGGGTCGGGGCTGTTCTTGGGCTAGGTCTCCAAAATACATTTCGTTACGAAATGTTTGGAACATCGTATGCTGTGGGGCCTTCCTATTTAATTCAGCTTCCTGCAAACCTATCGGATATTATCGTCTTTCCGAACTTCGCAAGGATCGCTGACCCCAAGTTTTGGGTAGCAGTCTTTTCCATTTTTCTCATTGCATCGATTGAGAGTCTTGCCAGCTCAAAAGCTGTGGATAAGCTTGATCCTTTTAAGCGCACCACAGATCTCAGCAAAGATATGGTGGGAGTTGGCTTGAGTACAATGGTCTCTGGTTGTTTGGGTGGACTACCGATTATCACGGTGATTGTGCGTAGTTCCGTGAACGTCAATAACCAGGCAAAGACCAAGTGGTCCAACTTTTATCACGGTGTGATCCTGGTTGTATTCATCTTTTTGTTGGCCCCTGTGATCAAACTCGTACCTCTCGCTGCGCTTGGAGCGATTTTGGTTCATACGGGCTACAAATTGGCCGGTCCCAGGATCTTCAAACAGACCGCTCGGCATGGCTGGGAGCAAGTAGCCTTTTTGGTTGGGACGTTGGCGGTGACTTTGGCCACCAACCTGTTGTGGGGTATCTTTGCGGGGATTGTCTTTACTTTCTTGTTTCACTTGGGGATTTCCCGGATGAAACTCTCTGATTTTCTTCGAAGTCTCTACAAGCCGAGCATTGAAGTTGAGCCCATCAATAACGT
>JALTMC010000540.1 GCA_027005175.1 Myxococcales bacterium | reverse complement strand
GGATTATCTCGGTTTGGGGCCGGGGGCTCACTCTTTTCGAGCCCATCCCGGCTGGGGAGGGCGTCGTGCAAACCCACGGAATATGCCGATGTATCTCGAAAACCCCTCGGGAGCAGAGTGGTCGCGGCGAACCTGGAATGAGGTTTGCGTTGAGGCTTTGTTGAATGGCTTGCGTCTGCGAGAAGGTTGGGACCCTTCGGTGCTGGCCGTCCATTACCACATCGATCTCGCAACACTTCTCTCGGAGGCTTTGCCCTCTCTGACAGAGGCAGGATATCTCTCGCTAGGGGACACCTGGAAAGTGACAGACAGGGGTGCTGAGTTGCTTGATTCGATTGTAGGACATCTTCAAATGGCTTTGCCTGAAGACGCACCTGCTTTGGATCAAGTCCCCTATTGATCAAAGCGGTTGTTTGTACGCGATGGAAGGAGAGCTTGTTTTAGATCAAGGACAAGGGCTTGTCATTGAGTAGGCTCTGCGATAGGTTTGTTCTTTCCCCCCAATGGTTTTCTTCCGCTCTCATCAAACATAGAGGAGAAACGGCAAAATGGCAAAACTGTACGACACTGAAAAGATCCGTAACATTGGCTTCTTTGGTCATCGAGGGAGTGGTAAGACTTCATTGGCTGAAGCATTGCTGTATGACACAGGGGTTACAACACGGTTGGGTTCTGTTGAAGCAAAAACATCGCTCTTTGATTATCTGGAGGAAGAAAAGTCCAAAGGGTTTTCCATTACGTCCATGCCCGGTTGGGTGGAGTGGAAGGGGACCAAGATCAACTTCTTGGACACTCCTGGAGACCTCAACTTTCTGGGGGACTCCCGCAATATGTTGGGAGTTATCGACTTGGCTGTCTTTGTGATCTCCGCCAATGACGGTGTGGAGGTTGGTACGGAGATCTTGTGGGAGGCGGCCGATCGAAAGAGTATTCCTCGTGTCATTCTTGTGAACAAATGTGACTGTGAACGTTCTCATGCCTCTGATATGTTGGCCGAACTCAAAGGAACCTTTCGCGACGCTCCTGTGGTGGCCCTGCAGTTGCCGATTGGCAAAGCCACTCAGTTTGAGGGTGTGGTTGATCTCATGTCCATGCGCTCCTTCAAATTCTCCTCCGATGGTTCGGGTGCGTTTGAGGAGGGTGATGTTCCGAGCGATATGGAGAGTGAAGTGGCGGAAGCGCGCGAAGCGTTGATGTACAAGATCGCAGAGTCCGACGAAGACCTTGAGATGAAGCTTTTGGAAGAGGGAGAACTCAACCAAGAAGATATGAATGCGGGTCTTGGGGCGGCGATCAAAGGAGGCAAACTATATCCCATTCTCTTTGGGTCTGCCACTGCAAATATTGGCATGAAAGCCCTCCTTGACCTCTGTGTGGACTTTGGTCCCAACCCCTTGGAGCGTGCACCCGTTCGTGCGTTCAATGAGAAGGACGAAGAAGTCTTGGTGGAATGCTCGAAGGACGGGGAGTTTGCTGGAATCTTCTTTAAAACGATCCTCTCTCGTGTCGGAAAATTCGGTATCTTTCGTGTCTTCCGGGGTTTTGTCGATAGCTCTATCGATGTCTCCAACACCACACAAGACAGCCACGGTCGTTTGGGCAGCTTGCTTCAATTTCAGGGCAAAGACAGTATCCCGATGGAGCGAGCTGTGACAGGTGACCTTGTGGGTGTTGCAAAGCTCAAGTCGTCTCATGCGGGGGACTCGATAAGCTCAAGCAAAGATAAGTTGCGATTTGATCTGATCCAACGGCCCGCTCCTCTGATTGCGTATGCTTTAAAGTGTGACGATGAGGACAAGACTGTACAGGCATTGCAACGTCTCGCAGAAGAGGATCTCTCTTTGGTTTTGGGCCGAGACTCGAACTCTCATGAGCTTTTGCTCAAAGGGCAGGGGCAGGGGCATATCGACGTGATTGTCGACCGATTGGAGCATGAGTTTGGTCAAAAGGTTGAGCTGAGTTTGCCGACTGTCGCTTACAAAGAGACCATTCGCAGTTCTGTTAAGAATGTCGAAGGAAAGCTGAAGAAACAATCGGGTGGTCGTGGGCAGTATGGTGTTTGCTTTATCGATATGAAACCGGCCGAAGAGGGTGCGGGCTTTGTGTTTGAAGATGCGATTGTGGGTGGAACCATCCCCAAACAGTACATCCCTGCTGTGGAGAAAGGAATTCAGGAGGCGAGTACCCGAGGCGTCTTGGCTGGCTTCCCAACCATCGATTTTCATGTTCGGCTGTTTGATGGCAAAACACACAATGTCGACTCTTCTGAACAAGCCTTCAAGATGGCAGGTAGCTTTGCCTTCAAAAATGCAGTCGCCAAATGCAAACCTGTGTTGTTGGAGCCTTATGTGCGCCTTGAAGTCACTGTTCCCTCCGAATTTCAGGGGGAGATCTCGGGAGATCTCAACCGCCGTCGCGGCAGGATCGAAGAGACAACCTATCGTGGAAAGAATGTTACCATCTCTGCGAAGGTCCCCAAGGGGGAAGTGTTGACCTATGCCAACCAATTGATCTCCATGACGGAAGGTCGTGGCGTCTTTTCTGTTGAGTTCTCTCATTACGATCAGGTCCCACCTTTGCAACAGAAGCAGATTCTTGAGCAAGTCAATGCTGGAAAGGAAGAGTAGTCTCGACATGAGAGACGAAACGTAGAGCAAGCCAATGCTGGAAAGGGAGAGTCGTCTCGACATGGGAGATGAAACGTAGAGCAAGTCAATGCTGGAAAGGAAGATTAGTCTCGACATGAGAGACGAAAAGTGAGATATTTACTTTCTTTCTTGGTTGCGGAGCATTCCGATTCAAAAATGTTTCCATGCATTCTCTTCTGATCTTTTTTCTGGAGTGGTGTTGGGTTTTGCTCTTTGCCATAATCGCACTTGTTGTTATTCCTGGACCATCTGTTGGTCTATTATTGAAGTGGAGTTGGGCACATGGCCCCACGACTCAAAGTGTTTGCTTGGGGAACGACGGACGTTGGGCGTCGCCGTAAGCATAACGAAGACGCTTATCTCATCGATGCTGAGATAGGTTTGTATGTAGTTGCCGATGGTGTTGGAGGCTACTCTGCTGGTGATGTCGCCAGCAGGATGGTTGTGGAGGGATTGCAGCATCATTTGCGAACCCGTCCCGATTTATTTAGCCGAGACACCATTCGGCCTGGTGAAGAACTTCCAGAAGCACATCGTCAGCAAGCCAAAGACTTTCTCGATCAATCCGTGCAAGCCATCACGTATAAGATCTTTACACAAGCCCAACAGCGAGGCCCCGATTATCGTATGGGCTCCACTCTTTGTGGGATGGTGGTCTTGGGCAATATGGCCGCTGTGATTCATGTGGGTGATAGTCGTTGTTATTTGCACCGGGAGAAGTCGGTCTATCAATTGACGGAAGATCACTCGTTGATCTCTGAACAATTGAAGATGGGGCTGATCTCTCCTGAAGAGGCTGCACAATCTCGTTACAAGAATGTGATCACCCGAGCGGTCGGTATGGCTGACCGTTTGCAGGTGGATATCTTTTTTGTCGATATTATGCCAAATGACAGCTTCTTACTGTGCAGTGACGGGTTTCACGGCTACCTTCGACAAGGTGAACTGGGTAGGCTTATGCAACAGCATGACCTGTCAAAGGTGCCCGAAGCAACCATCGATCTGGCCAACGAGCGAGGTGGCAAAGACAACATCACAACCATCGTGGTGTCTGTGGAAGGTCGAGAGTCCGCAAAGACAACAGAGATTGTCGCCAGCGTTGATGTCTTGCGACACAGCCCGTTGTTCGAAGGAATGAGCTACCCTGAGTCTCTCAAAATCCTGTCTCTCTCCACCCAAAAGATGTTCCAACCGGGTGATGTTGTTCTTCAAGAGGGAGATGCCTCCGACAATCTTTATGTCGTCCAAGCGGGTGAACTTGCTATCTATCGTGGGCAAGAGATCCTTGCAGTGCTGGGAGTGGGTGACTATGTCGGCGAGATGGGGCTGTATGATGGTCAGCCGATCTCTGCAACAGTCGTGGCTCAAAAAGAGACCAGTTGTCTTGTGATCAATGGTGCTGACTTTCTGACACTGATGCGCCAGTCTCCCGATATCGGCTACAAGATCCAGCACAATCTCGTGCGCGTACTCATCCAGCGTTTGCGAGACACCTCTCATGCTCTCGCCTGGACACGCCAGGAGTGGAGGCGCAGCAACCCCACGGAATCGATGGGGTGATGCTCTCGCCTAGACACGCCAGGAGTGGAGGTGCGAGCAACCCCACGGAATCGATGGGGTGACACCTGCTGACATGACGTCCTCTTCTTCAGGCACAAAGTAACGCCTGGGTGATTGGCGTGCATGGTGCTGCAAGATGACTGCATCTCATCCATCTGTTGAAGCGTTCCTCTGGATACTGCTGCAGTGTTCCTCTGGATACACCGTTCATGTGGACGTCGCATAAGGTAACGTTTGGGCTCGATGGAGGCTCTCTGTATCGTTGATTCCCTTCTTTTCATTCCCACAAATTCCAAAAGGATACTGGCATTGACAACACAGCAACACGAACCGTGTGTGCGATGGTGGCATGTGGGGCTCATTGCTCTTTTGCTGTTCTTAGGTGCAGTGCTAGGGCAAATACCTGCCTTAAAACAAAGTCGCTGGTGGTATTCTGAAGCGGGCTACAAGGAAGTTTGGACCTTGTGGTGGGTTGGGCTATACGCTGCGGGGGCGTGGTGGAGCCGGCGCAGAGGTTCACTGGGCCTGGCCTGGCAGATCCTCTGGGGGCTCACTCTGATCGTCGCCTTCAGTGGGTTCTGGAATCTGATTGAATATGTCAAAACCTCACACACTGTGGGGGATCTGGTATACAACCACTTCCTTGGGGCTCAACGCGCTTACAAAGGTGTCGCTGTCTACGATGTTCGTGGTCTGAGTCAGAGTGTCAATGCGTCACCCTTTGTGCTCGCCTTGCTGCGGCCCTTTGGTGGCATGTCTGCCAAAGCTTTCTTGCCCTGGTGGCTCGGCGCTCAAATCCTGTTTCTCCTGGCCTTTTGGACCTATGGCTGGATATGGTTGCAGTGGCTCTGGCGAGGAAAAGAGGACAGAACCACAAACTCTCCTGGGTTGCCAGAGTTTGGTATTCTTGTGATTACGACCCTCTTTTTCAACTCTTTCCAACGCTCCTGGCGATTGGGTCAGCTCGATGTCATGATCCTATTTCTCATTGCTGCTGGTTGCTTTCATGCTTGCTGGGTTAGCTTACGCCAGGACAGTCGTAGCTATCACGGTTGGCTTGGAGGATTTCTCCTGGCTATGGCCATCGGAGTGAAAATCGTACCTGTCCTTGCTCTTGGTCCTGCGGTTCTCTGGTTTGTGAGTCAAAAGTGGCGAGTCTTGCGAGACAAAACTGCGAAATCTCAGACCCCTCTGGCCTTGCAGCGCTGGAGACCGATCTTTTTGGGTGGGGTCTTGGGCTTGTTGGTGGTGATTAGCTCTTCCTTGCTTGGTGTTGGATGGAAAGAGTCTGGGCGCTTCTTTGCGAACTTGCCCAAGATCTCCAAAGGTTCGACTGCTGGAGTGAACTACGCCCTTGTCGGTCGCTTCGCCAAATACCGAGACCCAAAGTTGCGCCTACGACACTTTCCATTGCCTCCACAAGACCGTCGATACCTTTGGCCCTTGCGACTGCTTGTTGTGGTTGGCTGGGTGTGGCTGGCTTGGGTTGTTGGACAGTCTCAGCTTCCCCTTCTTATGATGTTGGGTCTACTCTCTCTACCCTTGGTTTCACCCATGTGTTGGGATATCTACTATATCTGGTGTGCCAACTTTGCGTGGTTTCTTGTCTTTGTCGTGCTGATGGGACGACGAGATTCTCTTTGGGACCCAGCACTCGACCCACCGAAGCCCAAAGCTCCTGCCCGAACCAAACAGTGGCTGGCCCTCACCCTGCTGGGCTCCTCTTTTTACTCGATGGGGCTCGCTGGCAACAGTGTCATTCGCAGCATACACACGATGAAACTCGTTGATCTGAAGTTGCCGTTGTGGTTCGATGAAGCAAGACTCGCTGGATACTTTCTGTTTGTTGTGTTGCTAGTTTGGGTTATTCTGGCTGCTCATCGAGCGGAGACCCGGTCTGCACCAACTGGGTAGGCGTGGCGTTGAAAGTATGGTATACGCCTGCCAGAGATACCCGCTGTTTGCCTGAAAGGAACTCTCTGTTTCTTTGTATGTTTGCGTAGAGGATGAAATCGTGGTGGCGAAAAAAAAGAAGAAGACGAAGAGCCCAGGTAGCTCATCTCCGAAGGATGAACAATCTCCTGCTGTCGCAGAGGTTGCCCCTGCTGCCGAGTTGAAAGTTAGTTTGGTGATCCCTGTCTACAATGAGGCGAGTCATCTGGAGGAGTTTCTGGATGTTATCGACACACTTCCCCTACCCATCCCCAAAGAGCTGGTTCTTGTTGATGATTGCTCCAAAGATCGCTCCCGAGATATCTTGCGAAACTACTCCTTTCAATCGGAAGTTCTATTAATCGAACAGCCTGAAAATCAGGGAAAAGGGGCTGCTGTACGTGAGGGCATCTTACGAGCCACAGGCGACTTTATTGGTATTCAGGACGCGGACTTCGAATATGATCCTTTTGAAATTCCATCCCTGCTCATGCCTCTGATAGAGAACCGCGCCGATGTTGTTTTTGGTTCCCGGTTTCGGGAGAGTTCACAGGTCCATCGAACCTACCATTATCTGGTGAATCGTATCTTGACCACGTTGAGTAACTTATCGAGCGGTTTGTATCTGACAGATATGGAGACTTGTTACAAGTTCTTCCGTACCGAAGTGATTCAGAACCTCGCTCTGGAATCCAACCGATTTGGGTTTGAGCCCGAAGTGACCGCTAAGATCGCGCGATTAAAACTACGTGTCCTTGAGATTCCCATCTCGTATTTTCCCCGAAATTATATGGAGGGGAAGAAGATCACGTGGAAAGACGGTGTGGCTGCCTTGCGTCATATCATCTATTATAACTTTCTAACGCAGGACAAAGATTGTTTTAAGGAGAAGCTTCCCAAGCGTTTTTGGGTGGGCGGCCGACCCTGGTTGTAGTGCTCCTGAAAAGTGTTCCTCTCAGAGTATGTTCTTTGTTAGGGGACTCCTTCAAACTTGAACTGAGCAGATGGTGGAAGCATGTTGTGGAAGTTGGTGACTGACCCTGTTGTACGTGACCGTGTCGAACAACTCGAAGTTTCTTTTAATCGATATGGTATCGATAAATACGGGGCCTCCAAGAAGCATCTTGGCTTCTTTTTTACACTACTCAGTAAGATGTATCGTGGCTATTTTCGGATCTCATCCAGTGGTATCGAGAACGTCCCCGACCGTGGACGAGTGATGATTGTCGGCAATCACTCAGGAGGTGTCGCGATTGATGGCGCTATGGTGATCGCCTCTATGTTGCTCGACAAAAATCCTCCCAGGCTGGCACAAGGGATGGTTGAAAAGTTTCTCAACCGATTGCCTTTCTCTTCGGCCTGGACGAGTCGGATGGGGCAACTGACTGGTTTGCCCGAGCACGCCCTTCAATTACTCAATGATGATCGGATGCTTCTTGTCTTCCCCGAAGGTGCTCGTGGAACCGCGAAGCTTCGCAAAGAACAGTATTCTTTGGTTCGGTTTGGTACGGGCTTCATTCGGCTTGCTCTGCAAACCAACACCCCGATTGTTCCTTTTGCCTTTCTTGGGGGAGGAGACATCTTTCCCACTGTGGCCAATCTCTATACGATCGGTAAATTACTCGGTGCTCCTTATATCCCCATCACTCCTTATCTTCTCCCGATCCCACTGCCTCGGCCTTGTCATATTTACTACGGGGAGCCCATGCACTTTGAGGGAAGTGGCCATGAAGATGACGAAGTGATTGAAGAATACGTGAACCAAGTCAAAGAGAGCATCGCTGCGCTCATTGCAAAGGGACGTAAAGAACGTAACCTTCTACAAGACGCCAATGCGTAACCGGAGCTAATGTGAAAGTTCTTATTACAGGGATCGCAGGGAAAATTGGTCGCTTGGTGGCACAAGGTCTGCTTCACCGTGGCTTTCAAGTGATTGGCATTGATCGACGCAAATGGCCTGATGCTGATAAAGGTATCGAAATGCACAACGTCGATATCCGCAAACGCGCCGCAGAAGACGTGTTTCGCACCCGTCGGCCAGACGCTGTGATCCATATGGCAACTGTGACACACTTTACCGCCAGAACCGAAGAACGCTATCGGATCAATCTGAATGGAACTCGCTCTGTCTTTGAACATTGCAGCGCATATGGCGTGAAAAAGGCTATCTTTGTGGGTCGTCACACCTGTTATGGCGCAGCACCCGATACACCCATCTACCAAACGGAAGCTGCACCACCTATGGCTGTCAGCACATTTCCCGAGCTGGCCGACCTGGTTGCTGCCGACCTGTTTGCCGCATCAACTCTGTGGCGCTACCCAAATGTCGACACGGCCGTCTTGCGCGTGTGCTACACTCTCGGCCCCTCCCATCACGGCACCCTGGCCCAGTACCTCAAAGGACCACGCGTTCCCACTGTTCTCGGGTTTGATCCATTGTACCAGTTTATGCACGAACACGACGTTGTCAAAGCCATCGCGCTTGCCCTAGAACACCCGCTTCGAGGTGTTTTTAATGTGAGCGGCCCCCAACCTGTACCCCTCTCTGTTCTTATCCGGGTGACCGGACGCACCAATATCCCAATCCCCGAAATGCTTTATCCCCATGTGATGGGGCGTTTTGGATTTCCCTCTCTTCCTGTTGGTGCCATCTCACATATCAAATATCCCGTTGTTGTCGATAGCTCCGAATTCCAAAAAGCTACAGGATTTCAAGAGGACTTCAATGAGATCCAAACGATGGAAGCTTTCCGCTACGATTAAGGGGCCGTCTCAAAATAACCTATACCGTTTGCATCTCCGCTTCATCCCTCTGGCTGCGTTCCACCTCCTCGGAATAGCAAGCCAAGCTATTCTCTCGTCGGAGAGCTTTGCCAGGGCGGCGAATCGAAACGCAAATCAACGACTTTCTTTTTGGACGGACCCTAACCCTAACTCACGCTTCTTTTTTTCAAAATTCATCGAATTCATCGTCTGGGTAATCGTCTTGGTAGATGGTGGCATAGATCCAGAAGGAGCCGTCGTCGGCATCGCCATCGACGTCGATGCCACCCATCTCATACCATTCGTCGGGCATGGTGAGTTCGGGTGCTTCGGCCCAGGCACTAAAACTCTCTGAGGAGGCGTCCCACTCACAGTAGTAGATACTCCAGTCTTCGAGGTTGACGGAGATAAACCACTCATTGTTTTCGTCGGCAGCCACGAACACATCAGAGGCTTCGCTGAGGTTGGGAGGAGGCTCTAGGTTGCCTAGGTCTATCCAGTCAGTGAATTCATCATCAGACCAGGAACTCACAAAGACACTGTCATCGTCGGGGTGGTAGGAGTACATTACGGGCTGACCCATGTGTGTACCGACAGAGAAGTTGGAAGGGATCCCCTCTTCATCATCGATGATCCAGTTGGGGGGTGACGGAAGCGGGGCGATATCATGCCAGTCGCTCCAGCCATCACTTTCTTTGTTGCACCAAGTGATGAGGTCTTCGAAAGGTGTGTAAGCAAAACACCAACTCACACCATCGTGTGAGTGAAAGGTGATGGTACACTCCTCTTGGGTAAATCCATCGGGTAGGGGCGGCATTTCAAAGCCGTCGTCCCATTCACTCCACTCATCTCCCAAGAACTGACAGCGATAAATAAAGGGCATAACACACCTCTCGTTTGTTACAGCTTTTGCTGCTATCCCATGAGTTCGACTGGGCTGAGTCGACTACTATCTTCACCCGATCTCTCTCCATATATGGATGGGATATACCATCACGGCGCTCCAAAGACAACATGCAGCATCATTGCTCGAAGCTCGCAAGCTGAGCAAAGAGGCTATTCTTGTCTCAACTTTTTGAGGGTGCGACGAAAGTCCTGTGAGCTTTCAAATTCCAGCATATGCTCCAACTGATGTTGAAGCGCATCGATAGACAACTCATCGAGTTGGGTGAGGGTTGCTGCTTTCATTCTTGGGAAGCGTTGCTTCACCAGATCGAGCAGAATCCCAAAACAAAAACCGATGCAACGAAACCACACCCATTTGAACATTTGAGGGATACCTGTTGACAAATTTTTCTCTCTGCTTCAGAACGTTTCCTTACCAGGATGTGTTTACTCACCATCAATGTAGGTTGTTTGTAGAATATAGAAAAGAGGTTCGTCATGACAAAACGCAACTTGAAGAAAGTCGTCCTTGCTTATTCGGGTGGTCTTGATACCACTGTGATGTTGCATTGGATGAAAGCGGAGTACGATTGTGAAGTGGTTGCTTACTGTGCTGATGTCGGCCAGAAAGAAGAACTCAGCGGTCTGGATGAAAAAGCTCGCTCTACGGGTGCTTCCAGGTGCTATGTTGAAGACCTTCGAGAAGAGTTTGTTCGAGACTATGTCTTCTTGGCTGTGCAAGCCAATGCCGTGTATGAAGGCCTCTATTTGATGGGTACCTCTCTCGCCCGTCCCTTAATTGCCAAACGACATATTGAGATTGCAGAGAAGGAGGGGGCCGATGCCGTCTCTCATGGTGCAACAGGGAAAGGCAATGACCAGATTCGCTTTGAGCTGACCTATTATGCCCTGAACCCAGATATCCAGGTGGTCTCTCCTTGGCGTGAGTGGTCTTATACTTCTCGTACCGAACTCTTGGATTACTGTGATAGGCACAATCTTCCTGTGACAACCTCTCTGAAAAAGCCATACTCCATGGATCGCAACCTGATGCATATCAGCTACGAAGGTGGCGTTCTCGAAGATCCCTGGACTGAGCCACCCGAAGATATCTTCATCTTATCGAACTCTCCCGAGAAGGCACCAGACACACCTCAGTATATAGAGATCGACTTTGAAAAAGGTGTCCCTGTGGCAGTGGATGGTCAAGGCATGGGGCCTGTTGCCTTGTTGGACCACCTCAACTCTGTGGGTGGAGAGCATGGTATCGGTCGTATCGACATCGTTGAGAATCGCTTTGTTGGAATGAAGTCTCGTGGTGTTTATGAAACTCCGGGTGTTACGGTTCTTCAAGCTGCTCATCGCGCTCTTGAGTCGATCACCATGGACCGCGAAGTCTCTCACTTGCGCGACTCCCTCAACACCAAACTGTCGGAGATGATGTACAATGGCTTTTGGTTCTCTCCCGAGTTTGAGCTGATGCGTTCCTTTGTCCAACAAAGTCAAGCCAATGTGACAGGAACCGTTCGACTCAAACTTTACAAAGGAAACACGATCGTTGTGGGGCGAAAAGCTCCTCTGTCCCTCTACTCCGAAGAGTTTGCAACGTTTGAGACAGACGACGTGTATGACCAACGCGATGCAGAAGGTTTCATCAAGCTAAATGCGTTGCGACTGCGACTGCATGGTTTGATGAATCGAAAATAGAAGGATACTGAGGGATGGTGCCCGTTGTGGGCTTGTGCTGCTCTCTCTTGTGAACAGATGAATCACAAATAGAAGGTTACTGGATTGATGACTTCTCGGCTTCGTGTAGGGATTGTTGGTGGCTCTGGCTATGGTGGTGGTGAGCTGTTACGACGCTTGTTGGTTCACCCTCATGTCGATATCGCTTGGGTTACCGCACATTCTCACGCAGGAAAGGGGGTCGCAGACGTCCATCCCAACCTACTTGGCTTTACGGATCTTGTGTTTGATGATTCCTCGTTTTCGGAAGCTTGGACACAGGTGGATGCTATCTTTTTCAGTTTGCCTCACGGACAGAGCATGAACCTGGTCCCACAAATCCCAGACCATGTTAAGATCGTCGATCTGGCCGGTGATTATCGGATTAAAGATCCAGCTGTCTTCACCAAGTTTTACGGAGAACACTCTTCTTTTGCGTTGCAGAAAGACTTTGCTTACGGTTTGACAGAGCTTCATCGTGAGACCATCAAACAGAGCAAACGAGTGGCTTGCCCAGGATGTTTTGCGACCGCTTCGATTATGGGGCTCGCACCTCTTGTAAAGGCGGGTGTGCTTGATGGTCGTGTGATTGTTGACGCAAAGACGGGTTCTTCCGGCTCTGGAGGCCGTCCGTCCGCAGGCACTCATCATCCCAGGCGTGCCAACAGCTTTTATGCTTATAAGATGTTCTCTCATCGACACCAGCCCGAGATCATTCAGGCATTGCAAGAGTTGAACTCCGGTTGGGACGGGCGACTCACATTCCAAACTCACTCTGCCCCCATGGTTCGAGGTATCTTTGCATCCATTTACGCTTCGACCAAAGAAGTCCTCACGCATGAACAGATAGGGGACATCTTTCGAGAAGTGTATGAAGGCAGCCCCTTTGTACGACTGGTAAACGGCTCACCCAACGTCAACTGGGTCAAACAATCCAACTTTGTTGATCTGGGCTGGGCTGTTGAAGGCCGCGATATCACCGTCTTCTCCTCGATCGATAACTTAGTGAAAGGTGCATCAGGCCAAGCTATCCAAAACTTCAATCTGATGTTTGGATTGGAAGAACAGGTCGGGTTAATGTTTCCCGGAAGCCATCCTTAAAAGACAAGTCATGAGTCGCGAGCTGTGAAACGACTTGTGGCCAAAGGCAGATTTCGTTGAAGCGTCAAGGCCAAACTCAAGGGGCTCTTGGTAAAGTCTTTGACCACAAGGTCAAAGGCAGATTTCGTTGAAGCGTCAAGCCAACTACAAATTGGAGCTTGTTCTCCAGTTTGTATCCGTCTCATAGAACCGTTTAACTTGAAACGTATGTTTTTTGAACATACGTTTTTCTCCCCGCTGTCGTTTTGTTTACCAAGGAGTTCATTCATGTCACGGAACTTGTTTGAAATAGAAGATAACTGCCAACTCAAAACATATAAGAAGTTTCCGATCTCTATCGTACGTGGCGAAGATGTGTGGGTGTGGGACTCTGAGGGCAAACGATACCTCGATCTTTACGGTGGGCACGCTGTTGTGGCCACAGGTCACTGTCATCCGGACGTGGTCTCCGCCATTCAGGAGCAGGCTTCCAAGCTGCTCTTTTATTCGAATGTTGTCTACAATGACACCCGCGCTCTTGCAGCGGAAGCCTTGTGTCGCATCGCTCCTGATGGACTGAAGAATGCTTTCTTTATCAATTCGGGAGCGGAAGCCAATGAAAACGCCATCAAACTGGCTCGTAAAGTCACTGGCCGGACCGAGATTATTAATTTTGAAGGCAGCTTTCATGGCCGAACCATCGGTACTCTCAGCGCAACGGGTATGACCAAGTACCGTGAATCCTTCTCGCCCCGAGTGGGAGGGCACTTGTTTGCGCCCTTTGGTGACCTGGCTGCTGTCGAAGCTTTAATGTCTGATGATACGGCTGCTGTGATGCTCGAACCTGTCCAAAGCATGTGGGGAGCACGTGCCGCTGGTCCGGACTTTTACAAAGGGTTGCGGGAGCTGTGTGACCGCTTTGGGGCGAAGCTGATCTTTGATGAAATTCAAACCGGGATGGGCCGAACAGGAGAGTTCTTCTTTTCACCCCGTCACGGCGTAACACCCGATATCATCTCTTTGGCCAAAGCCATCGCTAGCGGTGTCCCCATGGGGGCTTTGCTGGTCAGCGACGAGGTGTCTTCTCACATTGGCTACGGTGACCTCGGCACGACCTTTGGTGCAGGACCCCTCGCATCTGCTGCTTTGCTTGCGACGATTACAGTGATTGAAAAGTACAACTTGCTGGACAATGTCAAGCAACAGAGTCACTACTTACGTGAGCGACTGCTGGAAAACAAACACGTCGTCGCCACCCATGGTTTGGGCTTTCTTGCAGGCATTGAGTTTGACCGAGAAGCCTCCCTCTTTCGGGACTACCTCCTGAAACATAACATCATTACGGGAACATCGAGTGTCGCCAATGTGCTTCGATTGCTTCCACCTCTGACATTACAACAAGCTGAAATTGATCAATTTCTGAAAGTCCTGGCCGCTTTCCAGGAATAAACGAACCACAGAAGACGCCAGCATGATGCTCTAAACTTTAGTCACTTTCCGGGAATCAACGAACCACAGAAGACGTCAGCACGATGCTCTAAACTTGAGTCACTTTCCGGGGAACAACGAACCACAGAAGACGCCAGCACGACGCGTTGCGGAGAATACAATGAGTGAATTTGCACCGGTCCTTCAAGCCCTAAAGGGAAAATCCTATCTGTCTACGGGAGACCTGACTCGCGAAGAGTTGGAAGCCCTACTTGATCTGGCTTACGAACAAAAAAATGGTCGAGTCTCTTATGGTGACCCTTTGGTGGGAAAAAATGTGATTCTGCTTTTCTTTAACCCCTCCTTGCGCACCCGAACCTCCATGGTTGTTGGTGTCAATGAACTCGGCGGCAATCATGTGTTGTTGGAGATCGGCAAAGGGGTTTGGAAGCTAGAGCACCT
>JALTMC010000539.1 GCA_027005175.1 Myxococcales bacterium | reverse complement strand
CGAATGGGCTTGTGAAGCATCCACTCATACTGAGCAAACAATGCGATACGACCCCGATTTGCACTTCCCTGTTTGATACGATCCGACTCGATTCGTTCGTAGGTGCCATCAATGCCCGCAGAGATCACATGAGAGTTACCAATTCCGATATCCAGTTGGGCCACACTTTGCATGATCCAATCATAGGTATTTTCTGGCTTTGCGACCCTCTTGCTATTTCGTTTTGCATTGCGATATCGATCCCGAAAATGAGTGATCCCAGTTTTCCAACGAAGCCGTGTAAGACCACCGAGGAGCGCATTGAGGGAAATAGAGAGATCGCCGGTCTCCGTTTTGTTTGTGCGATCGTAGGTTCCTCCCCTTTTGCTTAAATCAACACTTGCACGATCACGAAGTTGGTAGCCTCCTTTGATCGAGAGTTTTACTTTCTTGGAGAATCGATAACTGGTGCGCCCAGACACTTGAAACTGGCTGTCGTCTCCGCCTGTTGTGGCGATATCACCTGGAGCGATATCCCAATTTTCATGTTTAAACCAAGAGAGGGAGAGCAACCCACTCCAGCCACGCACACGAAAGCCTACCGAACCACTGAGATCAACGAGGTGGCTATCTCCATAGCCATACTGCCCCATAAAGTTGACGGAAAAGGGCTGTTTGGGCTTGCGAGTAATAATATTGATCACACCTCCTATGGCATCAGAACCATACAACGCAGATGTTGCCCCTTTAACGATCTCAATTCGCTCGATTTGTTCGAGGGGAAACCGGTCGAGATCCAGAACACCGTCCACACGTCCATTGATCCGATGTCCATCAAGAAGCACCAGAATATGCTTGCTCTCAAGCCCCTGAATTTGAAGACTTGCGCCTGCCCCAGCACCAAGGTTAACTTGGACACCAAGGTGCGTTTCAAGGGCTTCACTCAGACGTACTGCCGAGAGACGTACGATCTGTTTGCGCGTGATCACCTCCGTTTGTAACACTGTATCTCGAAGCTGACGTGCACGTCGGGAGCCCGTCACAACAATCGTTTTCAATCGCTGTTTATGAACCACTTTGGCTTTGACTTGGGCCACTTTCTTTTTGCTCACAGAACGCGATCTTCGCTTATTCTGGGTTGCCTCAAGAGGCTCCCCCACACGGAGGGCAGACTCTGAAGTTCGACGTTGTGACTTGGTTTGAGGATTCTTTTCGACAGCCCAGACAGCAGAACACCCAATCTAAAAAAAAGTAAAAAAAGTAAAGGTAAGAAGCAGTATCCATACCTTTCGAATATCATTCATTCGAGGCATAGTGTTGACTCCAATCTTGCATTCAAAAGATACAAAAACACCAACGCTCCTCACCTTGTCGAAGTGAGCCCACGAGATGCGTCAACGAGATGCGGAATGTGGCCTGCACGCCTTGGAATTCATTCCAAGGCTCGTGGTCTCCCAAGATAGTGATGGGTAGAAGTCCCTGTCGGGACGGACTCTCTCTTCATCGATACTGTGACGGATGAACAACACATTGCATCATGATTTCAGAGTCCCAGTAGGGACTTACCCATTTTCACTATCGTTCAAGCCGTCAGCCTGAGAATTCATTCTCAGGTGCTCGTTGTGCATCTCGTGAGTGAGGAAGCCCTTTGCATCAACGCTCCTTACTTTGTCGGAGTGAGGAAGCCTTTGGTGCGGATGTTAATAGATGTCCTTCATTGTATTGAAGACATTCCATTTTCCGGTAGGAGTGATCATCCATGCACCGCTGATAATCTTTTTGACTTTAAGTGTTTTATCGTCATAAACAATCAGCGCAGAGATCTTGTTTTTGGGACCCCATGCAGAAACGAACACTTCACTGCCAGCCCTGTTGTATTCCATATGGACGGCACGACCGGGGAACTGCTTGGGCAACTCTAAAGTTTTGACGAGTTTAAAGGTATTTCGGTCAAAGACAAAGATGGATCGGTAGATTTTGCGTTTGGGATGGAGGGTTCGATCGGCCCATATCCACTTGGAGTTGGGATGCGTTTTGACAAAGAGGTTACCGCCACCTGCTTTGGGCATAACCATCTTGGCGACAACTTTCCACGCATAGCGGGGATGGTCCTTTGGGTCGGTACCGATACACTGAATCGTATTGTCTCCGAGGTGACCTGTACACCATAGGGGTCCAAATTTCGGATGTTTGTAGTTGGCACCACGACCGGGATGAGGGATCTTTCCGACTTTGACAAGAGCAATAAGCTTCTTGTTTTTTGTGTCGATCACAGCGATCTTATGACGAGCATTTGCAGCCATCAGCGCGTAGCGATGGCTCATATCAAACCCACCGTCATGGAGGAATCGATCGGCTGCGATCGAGGTCACCTTCAAGTTGTTTAAGTCAGAATAGTCAAGAACCCAAATAAATCCGGTCTCCTTGATATTGATGATCCACTCTGGAGCATAATGAGAAGCGATGATCGCTGCCGCGCGTGCCTCGCGGAGAAAAACATTCGTATCAAAAGTATAGCCACTCGTTGATAGAATCTTTTTTGGCTTCAAGCTCTGGCCATCCATAATAACGACACTGGGAGGCCAGTAGCAACCCACAACCAAGAGCTTGTCCATAAAATCACCACGGGGTCCCTTGTACTTGCTAGAGTCAACCGAGCGAGCATCATAACAAACCTTAACTTCAGCCACGACCTTCGGTATTTTCATCCACAGATCGATCATCGTGACTTTACCATCACGCCCGATCGAGTAAAAATAGCGACCCGAAGCAGAGGAACGCAAGATATGAACCGCAAACCCTGTCTTCACCACCGTGATCAACTTTTTGGTATCTCCATCGATGATCGCGACCTTTCCCGCATCACGAAGGACAACACCAAAGAAGTTCTTCCAATTGCGTTTGTGCTGAGGCTTGGTGGGTCGCTTTGAGACAGGAACAAGCAGCTTCCAGCTTTTTTGCATACCTTTAAGGGCAAACTCGGGAGGAGCGGGTGGTTTGTGTTGAAGAAAGCGAGCAACCACATCAATTTCTTTGGGGCTGAGAATCCCAGCTTTGCCCCACCCTGGCATGCCTCCGGGCAAACCGTAAGTGATAAAAGTTTTGAGGGTGGCTGTGCCATATTTACGAGTGCGATGAGGCTGTAAGTTGGGTCCCGTTGCTCCCTTGCGAAGGACACCGTGACAACCAGCACAACGATCAAAGAAGATCTTGGTTGCCATCTTTCGTTCCGCAGAACTCAAAGGCGGTATCGGAGCCAACTTGGCCGTCTTTTTCACTGCGGGAGCCAGGGATTTAAGTTTCGCTTTCCCAATCGACTTTAAATAAGCGATAACCCCATCGATCTCCTTTTTCGAAACAGGAGGAGCGACCATGGGGATCTTCTCATACCCAACAACAATGTCTGCTTTGGGTGTGAGAATCGAACGTCGGATATAGGCTGCATTTGCAACAATCGTATGCCTGAAACCCCTTGTCGATACTTTTCGTTTCGACCCAAACAAACCTCGAAATGTCGGACCCACTCTTCTTGTTCCATCTGTCGAGTGACAAGCCGTACATGTCTTTGCTGCAAGAACTTTC
This sequence comes from Myxococcales bacterium, assembly GCA_027005175.1. Taxonomy (GTDB): domain Bacteria; phylum Myxococcota_C; class UBA6777; order UBA6777; family UBA6777; genus M3003. The sequence goes on along the minus strand of JALTMC010000539.1, from coordinate 456 downwards.
TTTCCCAGAGCCACAAGAGCCTTATGGCTCGCATTGCTTGCTTTCGCCTTTTTTGCTGGCTGAGCCAAACTCTCTGGCTCAATAAGCTTACAACCAGAGAACTGCATAAGGAGGAGTGACAACGCTCCCACAGACCCAAGTAATCCCAAGATTTTTCTGTTCCATTTCCCTTGCATTGAAGCCTCCTACACAAAATAAGAAGTAAGCGAAATCTCCCAAAGCAGGCGAGACTCCGACAGAGAATACCTCGCCAGGCAGGGTAGCAAAGTTCGTAGTCGGCCTCTTGAGTCAAAGCAATACAAACAATGATTTAGAACAATTTTGAAAATGAGCCAGGACAAGAATGGCAATTCAAACGGAGGAAAAAGCTTGATTTAGGTCAAGAGGTTAATTCGTTGGAGCAAATCGATGTGTCAGATTTTGAGGTTGACGTATCGGCGTAAAACCCCTCCAATG
>JALTMC010000538.1:3241-4020 GCA_027005175.1 Myxococcales bacterium | reverse complement strand
ATGAGGGTGGAGGATTTTACCATTGCTCCGGGTCGTTGATTGGGCCCAGAACTGTGATCACGGCGGCCCATTGCATTCATGACGGTGAGGGCGAAGGTGGCTTTGATGTCCTTTGTAGAGCAAGGAGGCTGAAGGTGAGGGCGTGAGTTCATCGTAGTTCCTGTTCGTCTTGAGCCGGTCCGTGGCTTACTTATGAACATATGAAGAATCATGCAGGAGGAGTGGAGGGTTCTGACGTTATTTCATCTTGAGCTCAAAGATCTTGAGCCCTGTCAGTCCGTCTGCAAGGAAGCCTAGTGATCGACTACAAGATTGATGTTTCTTGCGGAATAGTGGATGACGTTTGCTGGCATCTTCTTTTTCTTCACAGGTGTTGGCAAACAGGCGAACACGGTTGGCTGAGCCTTTGTCCATGGGGTTGTCCCAATCATCGAGGAGTTTGATCGCATTGAAGCTTGTCATATCGAGCACACCCAGACCTTTTTCTCCATTGGCAACCAGAGCTAGTTTGTATTTTCCGATTTCATCCACATCGTTGCCTTTTCCACGAACGGTGCCGGGGTAGTAGAATTGTCCCTGTTTCTTGAAGTCAGCCGCTCCAAGGATGTGAAGACCTGCTTCGTTGGTGTTGATGTAGATGTATTTGCCGTCGGAATCGAAACGTGTGGGGGCTGTGATCCCTTTGGTGATGCCTGGGATCGTAATGGAGCGGAGCTTCTCACCATTGACAAGTGAAAAGAGAGACAAGCGTCCCGGATTCCCCGAGAGTACAGCAAGGG
>JALTMC010000538.1:0-3231 GCA_027005175.1 Myxococcales bacterium | reverse complement strand
TAACTGTTGGCAACCCAACCAGGGCTTTTGCCAGGGGCTTGGTGTTCCCATTGAAAGGTTGTTTGCTTGGAGTTGTCGCTGCGGGAGTACTGTACTTTGACTTGGTAGTAGCCTTCATTCATCAGGGTAAAGGTCTCTGCCGTGGTCAATTTTCCTTTGGTTTTGGCACGCAAAGAGATGGATTTGTTGTTGATGGACAAGCGAACCTGTCCTCCTTTGTCATAGGTAAACTGAAATTTGTGTTTTCCCTCACTTGTGATCTTTACAAATCCTCGACAAATCCAGGAGAACCCTTGCGCTGGACCCAGTTGAAACGGGTCCTTTTTTCCTTTGATGTTGAAGCTCGTTACTAGCTGTTGTTTGGTGGGAGGGGTGTCATCCACAAGTAGGTCTTTGCCTTTGTCCCAGTCGTCATTGTCGTTGTCATCATCAAAGTCGTCTTTGGACGAGCCTTTTTTGTAAGAACATTTTGGTCTCTGAGTGACTTGTTTTTTGAGTTTATACATGCGACACCAAAGTCCTTTTCCGGCTGGAGGTTGGATGTGTACTCCGCTGCCAACGTATCTGGCATCTGCGTCACGGATGAACTTTCGTAGTTTTGGCTTTTGTGGATTTTTGAGTTCCACCAGAGCGATTCCACCGGCCCGATCTCCTGTGGTGATCAGAGCTGTTAAGCGTTGGAGTTCGATGGATGTGGCTGCAAAACTCGGGAGGGAGAGCTGACCCACAAGCTTGGGTTTTCGAGGGTTTGCGATGTGAAAGACCCATAAGTACGCAAGATGCTGTGCATGTGCGCCTACGATATAGGCATAAGGGTGGTGGATTCGGATCGCATTGAAATCCCAAGAGGGGGTCTTGAGTTCCGTGATCAGCTTTGGGTTCTTGGCGTCTGAGATATCTGCGATTTGAAGCCCTCCACGAGAGACCTCACCCTGTGTGTTGTATGTGATAAAGACATAGTTCTTATCGCGAAACATATCTGTGGCCTGGACACTTTGCCCATTCACTACAGGTGCTTTGACCTTCGCGATATACTTGATCTCAACCTTGCGACCGGTGGGAGTGGTGAGAGCGTGGATGCTGGTACTCAGTGTCAGTTGTGAATCTGGATCCTGGTTGGCCTCAAAACTATCTTGCAATCCGCAGGCAGTGATTGTGAGTAAACTCAATATCGTGATCGTCGATACACAGGAACGAAGTAACCTCGTTGTCATCTTGTTGTCTCCCAACTTTCTTCGATTTCTTGTCATGCGCCATTCATTCTCTTTACCGGAGAGGATCTACTCTTATGTATCGACACTTCAGTGGAAATCTTGAATAAAGAGGGCAGTTATAATTGGCTTGTCTTACAGGATCTTTCGTGCCACATTGGCCTGTCGCGCGAGGTGTAAGGTTTACCTCCTTTTTATGGATGACACTGGTCCTCGCTTTCTTTTTGTGATCTGGATCACAGAGATATTGTGTGGGCTTTGGTGCTTTGGATTTGCTTCGTTAAAAGCGATAGCGATAGCCGATGGTTGCGGTGTGGAGTTCTGCGTTGACAGGGCCAGTCAGACCCGTTTTTTTATCGACAGGCAGTGCGAAGTATTCACGGCTGTATGTATAGTTGATGTAGAGGTGTTGACGAAACGCGATGCGAAACTGTGAGCCGAGTCGAACATGGAAGGTGGACTGAGAGAAGTTTTGTGACTCCGGTCCAAAAAGCTCAACAAAAGGGCGTGCGTAATCGGTGAGAAAGTCGAGGGAGTTGCCACCACCTCCGCCCACGGTCAGGCTTACCCAGGGGCGGACCTGCCATCGGATATAGGCGTAAACCGAGTGACGTACCGAGAGTGGAAAGGGCTGATTGATCTGACTTAAATTGAGGAAATAGCGAAAGTGAATTTGAAGGGAGGCGAGATGGATTGTGACTCCTGGTGTCAGCAGATGAGACTGGCGGATTGTGAAGTAAAAGAATCGATATCCCGCGTGAATTTCTAGCCATTGTTGAATAAGAAAGCTGGACTCTACGCTGAGGTAGAACCTGGGAGCGATGGTTGAAAATGGACTTCCGCCCATCTGTATTCCCACATTCATCTTTTTCCAAGTCTGTGGTGTCCAGTACAAGGAGCCAGAGAGGAAGATATCGCTGAAGGTCGTGGTAGGGTGAAATCGAAAACGTAGATCGGCTTCGGTTTCCACCCAGAGTTCTCGCCACAATCGTACACCAAAGGCAAAGTGATACTCCTGACGCAAAATGTTGGATGCAAAGCTTTGATTTGTATATGCATTGATAGAAAATCGTGGCCTTTTTGTCAGATAGTTCAAGGCTTCTATATCATTGGATTTTTCTTTTTTTATCTTGAGGTAGGCTGTCTTGGCGATCTTGTGTAGCTTGGCTTTGGCGGCAGCACGCCCCAGGTTTCGCCAAATCTGTAAATTTTTAGGGTCGCGTTTGAGGTAGAGTTGATACCATCGAACAGCTTTTTTGGGATCGCCACCCCAAAAGTTAATATCTGCCAATCCTCTCATGGCGTCGGGAGAGCCCGGATTGTAGAGCAGGATGTCGTCATAGACTTGCTTGGCTCTTTTAAAGTCTTTGCGCCAAGCATGAAGGCGAGCGAGCTTGTGGAGTGTGGGTAGGTGCCAGGGTTTGTTCTTCAATACCTGACGATACAGATGCTCTGCTGCATTAAATTTCTTGCGCTTCCATAGCTTATTTGCCTGAACAAGCATGGCGATGAGCTTGGGTTCATCCATCGGTGGAGCTTGTTCCCACGTTGCCCTCCATTGTGGCTTCTCAGGGCTTTTTTGTTTGGGCCAATCGCTTGGGAATGCTTTCGGCATGGGAGGAGGCCACACCGGCTCTGCTTTTCGCTTCTTGGCCCTCTTGCTCTCCGTGGGGGGCGTGAATGCATTGGGGTCGATCTCCAACGCTTGATCTGACAACAACCAGGTACGTCTTCTGACTCTCTTGGCGTTTCTCCCTTCTTGCTTGAAGATATTCCAGCGAAACTTTGGCAATCGTAGGTTCGTTGGATGGAGTGGATTCAGAGAGAGACCGGGTGTGATCTTGACCTGATAGAGTGGAGATTGGTTTCTCTTTCGGAGACGAGTGGGTGGGGTCAAGGCTTTTGCTTTCCAACGTATTGTAGGGACGAGCCAGTCTGTGGCGAACTGTAATCCTTGTTGGAGCCTGTGTTGCGAGCGTGTCAGGAATAAGTTGTGAAATAGCGATTGGGCCGATACACC
>JALTMC010000537.1 GCA_027005175.1 Myxococcales bacterium | reverse complement strand
ATTCATCGTATATACCGACCTTATCGAGTCCAAAGAGTTCGGCTGAAAGTTCAGCGATGATGGCCTGCGCCAGATCTTCGGGAGGAGTGTATGGAGTCAACAAGGCGGGTCGAGGAGAACGTCCGTTCACAGAAGATTTCACATGATGAAATCGAGTTTTTGAGGGGCTGTATGCTATGACGGGTCGAGGAGAACGTCCGTCCACAGAAGATTTCACAGGCTCCGGGATTTGACGAGGAGATTGTTTTTCAAGCTCAGAAGTGGGCTCAGAGGAAGAAGGTTCAGGCATAGCATCGAGCACATCCTCCTCCCCTAAATTAGCCATGGAGGGAATAGTTCCCGGCTTCATCTCAATCCAATGACGCTCTCGGGCAAATGGGTATGTTGGTAGAGAGATTCGTTTCACCGACTCTTGCTCTGGAGCCCAGGCTGAAATCCCCCCCTCGGCCCACAGTTGCGCCCTCCTTTGCATCACAAAATGGAGAGCCTCGCCAGGCTCTGTAAAAGCTGGCGAATCAGAGAGAGATAAACTGGGAACCACTGTACACGAACTCCAGTTGATCTCTACCATCCCTGAGATAGAGCGAGCGGGTCCCATCTCCAGCAACAGAGAAGGCCCCTCTTTCGACAGGGTCTTCATGGCTGTTGCAAACTGAACAGGTTGGAGCAAATGACGGATCCAGTACTCTGGGTCAAGAGCCTCCTCTCTTGTCATCCATGTTCCTGTTGATGCCGAAAGAACCGGGATCTTCGGAGGATGAAAGGTCACTGTCTTTGCTTCCTTCAAGAGAGGGACAACCATAGACTCCAGCAAGGGACTGTGCGCAGGGCATGAGAGGCGCATCTGTTGACAAGAAACCTCGTCCTTCGTCAGCCTCTCTTTTAACATGAGAATGGAAGGAGAACTTCCTGTCACAACACAGGCTCGTGGACCATTAATGAGTGAGACATAGCAATGCTCACCCAGGTAAGGCTCTAACTCTTCAGGGGTCATAGAGACAAAGAGACCACCTCCCTCCGGAGCCCTTTCGAAAAGACGAGCACGTGTCATAAACAAGCGGAAAGCATCCTCCAACGAGAAGATGCCCGCCACACAAGCCGCCATATACTCGCCTGTGCTATGGCCTAAAACTGCGGAAGGCTGGATGCCTTTGGACATCCACATCTGAGCCAAAGAATAGGAAACAGCGAGCAGAGCGGGTCCAGCATAAAGCTGATTATCAAGCAGCTCACTTTGTTCTTTGAAGTTCTCTTTGGCAAAGAGTAACTCCTTCAAAGAACGATCCATCAGGGGGCGAAGCAAGTCGAAACATTGGTCCATTGAGGCCCGAAAAGCAGGCTCCGATGCATAGAGAGCTTGGCCCATATGCAACTTTTGTGTGCCTTGCGCTGGAAACAGAAAGGCGATGGCGCGTTGCGTTTGATTTCGTGTATGCCCAGACACCCACTGACTGGGATCCGTAGCTGTCAGACGTGTCGCCGCCTCCGCCACTCCCGAGGCAACCACAGCCCGACGATAAGGCCAATGATGACGTCCGATTTGCAACGTATAAGCGATATCGGCGAGAGAGAAGTCCAGATGCTGCCATAGATGCCGCCCTAGCCGCTGGGTCATGGCATCCAACGCAGATGGGTTTTTGGCAGAGAGGAACAAAGTCTGAGGTGCTGTGGCAGGTGAAACTTCCACTTGCTCTGGAGCCTCTTCCAGCACCACATGTGCGTTGGTTCCCCCTGCCCCCAAAGAACTGACCCCCGCACGCCTCGGATGAGCTCCTGCTTTCCATGGACGCGACAGCGAGTTGACGTAGAAAGGTGAATTCGGGAAATCGATATCTGGATTGGGAACATCGCAATGTAACGTTGGCGGTATCATCTGGTGTTCCAGTCCAAGCACCATCTTGATCAAGCCCGCGATCCCAGACGCGGCATTCAGATGTCCAAAGTTGCTTTTCACGGAACCGATCGCGCAAAAGCCTTTGCGTTGAGTGTGAGCCCGAAAAGCCTGTGTCAATGCAGTGATTTCAACAGGATCTCCCAGCGAAGTGCCTGTACCATGCGCCTCAAGAGCATCGATCGTATCGGGTGAAACCTTGGCGAGCTGTTGGGCCTTCCTCACCACATCAGCCTGCGCCTGAACACTTGGGGCGGTATAACCGATCTTCTGGTTGCCATCATTGTTGATCGCAACCCCCCGAATAATCGCTCGAATCGCATCACCATCGCGCAAAGCATCGTGCAGCCGACGCAAGACAACCACCCCAACCCCGTCACCACTTAAAGTTCCAGCGGCTTGCGAATCAAAAGCACGACAATGACCGTCAGGAGAGAAGATATGAGCGGGCTGGTATCGATGTCCTCCGACATGAGGAACGGTGACAGAAGAAGCTCCAGCCAGCGCCATCTCACACTGCCCCCCCTGAAGACTTCGACACGCAAGTTCCAGCGCAACAAGCGAGGTAGAGCAAGCTGTTTGTACCGTCACCGCAGGACCTCGCAGATTCAGCCTGTAGGCCGTTCGTGTAGAGAGGTGATCTTTGTCAGAGCCAAGTAGCCCTTGAAACCAACCCATCCTAGCCAGACGACGACGATCCGAGAGCAAGTTATTCATCATGTAGGTGTTGATGGAGCAGCCCGCAAAGATGCCGATATCACCGGAGAATGCGAGAGGATCATACGCAGCATCTTCCAGACTTGACCAAGCACACTCCATAAAGATCCGATGCTGTGGGTCCATCAAAGCAGACTGATTGGGATTAATGCCAAAGAACAAGCCATCAAAGGCATCAACATCTTCCAAAACCCCCCTTGCAGGGACAAAGTCAGGATGCTCTACCAAAGCCATCGGGATACCAGCCTCTCGCAACTCATCCTTTGTGAAAAAGGTAACAGACTCAACGCCACCGATAAGATTCTTCCAGTATGTCGCAAGATCAGGAGCACCAGGAAAACGACCAGACATACCAACGATCGCGATGGCATTGTCGTACGATGGATCGTCGTAGCGCGATGCAAGCGCACCTTGTGACACCCGAGCGGAGTTGTTCCTCTCTTCCCGAAGGAAAGGGCTCTCGTTGTACCGGGCATTTCCATCGCCCCTCCCCTCGGAGGAGAGAGACCCCGCTCTCGATGATGTTTGTTGTGGGTGAGGCTCTGAAGCAGAGGCTTCCTCTCTCGATTGTGGGTGAAGCTCTGAAGCAGAGGCTTCCTCTCTCGACACTTCACCGAAGGCTGCCACAGCTCCTTCTTCCTTTTGTAAAAATCCAGCTAATGTTCGAATGGTTGGATAACGAAAGAAGTCCACAATCGCGATAGTCGTGTGGAGTTGATGCTCTATTACCTCTTGAAGTTGGGCCAAAAGCATGGAGTGACCGCCAAGGTCGAAGAAGTTATCGTCCACTCCAACATGGTCCAAAAGCAACAGCTCTTTCCAAATCGAAGCGATTTTTTGCTCCAACTTGCTTTCAGCGACCAACGCCGGTGTGGAAGCCACAGCGACTTTTGGCTGTTTGTAGGTACGGGGTAACTGCTCCACAAATTTCAGAGAAGCAGAGCAAACCGAACCAAAAGGATCGACCACCTCTGAAAAAAAGAACTCTTCCTCTTGCCTGTGCTCCTCCAACTTAACAAAAGCCTGCAAATGACGAGTTTGTAGAGCGTCATGAACCAATGTCTTTCGGACCGAAGGATGACCGGCGTCGAGTCCAATCACAGCGGTTGTAGCTGGCCTGTGCAAAAAGGCAGCGAGCGTTTGGATACCGCGCTCTTTGTCTATCGAGAGGTAACCTCGCGCTTTCGCTTGATCGCCGACAAACAGGTTGCGAGTCATTCCTATCTGCTCCCAGAGGCTCCAGACCAAGTGGTAGGCGGGAATACCCTGTCCACGCAGCTGATGACAGAGCCCCTCCCCCAGGCGGGCGGCGGCACCGTACGCACCAGCACTAAAGCCACCGTTCCATTCATTCACGGTACCAAAGTCGACCAGGAATGCGCCCTCTCGATCTTCGATAAGCTTTGCGATACTCCAAGAGCCCCAT
>JALTMC010000536.1 GCA_027005175.1 Myxococcales bacterium | reverse complement strand
ATCCAAAAAAGACTGGTTGAGTTGTTTCTCTTTCTTACTGAGCAAAATCTGTTGTTCTTTTAATATCTTCTGCTTCTGTTTAAGCTTTTCATCAGCACTGTTGTAGTTGAGAATAAAGAAAGTCACTGCCAAAAATAGAACCAAAGCAAACGCACTCATCAGGTCGACAATGCTCGACCAGGGATCTGCATCGCTTGGACGATCGCCCCAATCTGAAGACCAACTCAAATCCCATCTCCTCCAATGTTCGGTGTAGAAGAACCGCCTTATGCTACCACATCCAGTATGTCTAGGTACACCAGAATCAAATGGATGGGTGCGGTATGGAGCCCGATCGCAAGATGGGGTGCAGATCAGAGCAAATCAACTTCTACCCAAAAATTAATATTTGAACTGAAAGAAGAAGTGACTTGAATTACGAAAGAAGAAGGAGTTATTTCGCTTTCGCATTCCAAAGCGAACCTCCAAGGACCATCGCCGGGAAATAGCCACATCAAGCAGCACCTCCCAGAGGTCTTCCTCCTCCAGCGGTACAGGTTTGTAGAGAGCCTGACCATACAGCCACTTGGTGAAGTACTTTCCTATCTCGATCTTGAGGTCTTCCACTCTAGCACCTGTTTCGATTTTGAGGACGTCGATAGGTACCACTTCAGAGAGCTTGTCACGCAGCTGGGCTGAGGCAAACTTACTGAACACACCAAGAGCCTGATCCGACAAACCTTGTTGCTGCCCTCCAGCAAGATCATCGGTCGTACTCCCCGTAAGGATGAGAGTTAATATATTTGCCGAATCCATCGGAATACGCTTGCCACTGGAAGCATCCCGAACTTCCATCGTGAGTACAGGGTCCTGGATGGTCCCCTTCACAATCAGCAACACTTTCACACGACTGTACCCCTGTTTGGCCAAGCTTGAATTCTTCGCCACATTCAGGTGGTACGCTGCTTTGATGGCCAATCTAGCATTCAATCGACCCAGCTCTTCAAGGCCCAAAGATTGCCCCATAAAGATCACTCGGCTTCCCGCTTGAATGGAGAACTTTTTGGTATAAAAGGTGATGTCACCTCGCACCACTTCTACACCGCCCACCAGACGCAAGAGATCCCCGCCCAATGTGACATGCAAATCACGAAACTCCTCGGTACGCGCCGTGAGATCAAAGTCACGATTGCGAACCCGAGCACCACGTGGGATCACGATTTTTAAGTCAGCGATAACCCCGCTGTTGGTGTTCTTTCGAGGGATACGTCGGCGACGTGTCCGAACACGCCTCTTCTTTTTGGGCTTCTGTCCTTTCTTCTTCTGAACAGGACGCAGTCGCATCTCCGACCTCTCCCCCAAGACCACCATATCTTTGTGGTCACTGAAGTTGCCAACCTTACGACTCGTTTCAGGCAGCGTATACAACAGATCCGGGATCTTAATATTTCCAAGCACTTTGAGAGGGGTGTTCCAAGCTTTCGAAATAGTGACATTGACGTTGAGATTTAACTTGTGCCGCAACGTTGCCATCGGTCGAAAATCATCCGACCGAATCATCAATGCGATCTTTCGCTTGGCATATCGATGTCTCTGCCTGGTGCATCGGGTTGTAAAGTATGCCTTGCTCTTTTTGGATTGGCACTCTTTGGGTGGTGAAGTATCTAGACCAAAATGGAGGCGAGGTATCCTGCCGTGAAGCAAAAGAGGCTTACCTTTCATTCCTTGAAGCCGACCTTCTACCCGGTAAGAAGAAGGATCAAGGGAGACCTTGAGATAAGAGTAAGAGCATCCAGGAATGTGGTAGTCCAGCACGCCTGTCTTAACATTCCGAGTCTTACTGTTGCGAATATCTTGACAAAGCTTCCACAACTCATAGTTCTTCGTACGCATACTACGATCGCTAAGATTACTGAGAATATTCAGACCGTACCTCTCCATCGTTAGGCGTTTAATTCCCAATGTAAGTGAACCATGGATCTTCTGAATCGACGACGCCTCCCCACGTGCATCGATTCCCATAGAGAGCCTGGCATCCAACTTCAATCCAGGAACAAAAGCTTCGACAAAGCGCAAGGAAAGATCCTCGTTCTGCACAATCGACACATTGACTTTGGGAGAAGGCTTCCCACCGGGCCAGTGTTTGCATCGCTTTTGTTTTCTCAGAAATTTGGGAGTATAAGGCACCAACGCCAGCGGAAAAGGCCAAAGGATCTCTCCCTTTAACACATCCGCAGATCGATATTTCATCGTACCGTCCGCCTTCTTGACAAAGGGGTCACGGTATTTCCACATCCCGACATTGATCTTCACACGCCCCTTTGTGATCGAATGTAGCGCGATTTGGAATTGTTTAAACTTCAAAGCTGGGATATCGTCTGGAGAGACTTTGTTCTTTCGAAGTTGTTTGTAAAGAACGCGAGGAATACCGACATATCCGCGATAAAGAGTCAGGTGGTTGCGCACCAATCGGCCTTTGGTGGGTCGGCCGAGCAAAGGACAAGCCGGATCGCCATCGATTTCAATATTCCCCTTCAAGATACCGTATAACTTGTCGCGCATACCAATTCGACCGGCCAATTCACTGAGGTCAAACCCAGGTATCCGCAGGTTGGCATACACATAAGACCCCTGTTGACTTCGCATCACCTTAAATGTCTTGGGATCAAGCCCGATCTGTATATTGCGAACCAGCGCAGTACTATCAAACAACCGCTTCCCCAACATCCAGGCTTGCATAAACCAACCCACATTTCCCTCACGGAAATTAAGGTGCAGCTCGTACCCGAGACCGTCCAAGTACACAGGCTTGCCATCCGCACCTTCGTTGGTCTCATAAGCAGCTTTGTTGAGCTTGAGCAACACTTTAAGATCGGGATTACTCAAACGATTACAGACAGAAAAGTTGAGAGACACAGAACCTTTCAGCTTTTTCATCACAGGCAGCCGGACCCACTTTGCGATCGTCTGAAACTTGATAGCAGAAACCTGCATATACATTCGTATCGGGTCAAGCAGTTGAAAGGTTGGCTTTAATGTCTTTGGATTGATGGAGAGATTCATCGCCAACTCCACAGGCCGAGGGCCGGAGAGAAGTGGGCCACTCCCAAACTTGCACTTCCGCTTTGGCTTAGCATACCGACCAATGGCCAGCAGCACCTTTTTTCTCACAGCGATCCGGGTGTTGTAAGTGAGACGACCCGAACGCTGCTGTCCGACAGGAGGAAGATAATGCAAGTCGAGAGAGAATCGAACTCCCTGTATGCGAAGATTGTTCGCTCTCCGCAAGGTCAAAGTAATGTCGCGACTCTTTCGAAAAGAGTAATCACCTTTTTCATCAAACCCCACATCTTCATTGCATGAGAATCCACCTCCCACCAACGGACAGAATGAGCCTTTGTGCAACTGTACGCTGAGATCGATCCGAGGGGCAGATGGCTTGCCTCGCAACACAAGAATCCCTTCAAGAAGACCATCAAGAAAGGCCATTTTGGGTGGTAGGGAAGGAGCTAATTCTTGCAATAACCAGTTTAATGGCTGCCTTTCAACATAGGCAGAGAATGCCATGGTTCGGTCTATCATCTGGTATTCAGGCGTTGGTGTACCACACTGCTCTACAACCTTAACCAGCAAGGGAAGTTTCCCTGCGAGAACCAGGATCTTTTGACCATCCAACAAGATCCTCGAATCTTCAACCTTCTTGGTGGATGGAGACCAGCGAGAGAAGCTCAGCTCTCCACGTCGATAAGAGAGAAAAAGAGAAGAGTTAAAGTACTGAAAGGAGGACCATCCCCCTCGCCTCAGTTGCAAATGCATTTTCAGCCTTGGATCGTAGAGTGTTTTGTCCAAGAGCATATCGACCATCAGCTTGCCCTGAAGCTGAGGTTTGTTAAGATTACGACCCAACCACTTGAGATCCAGCTCCGGGACTTTCAACTTCAACAGAAATTTTCGTTTGACGAGCAACAGCTTTCGATAATCTTGCTGAAACAACACTCGCTTCAGATGGATTCGGGCGAGGGTCTTAAGAGTGAGAGACACCAATGGCTTACTCACCCCAAGAC
>JALTMC010000535.1:3405-14620 GCA_027005175.1 Myxococcales bacterium | reverse complement strand
GTGCTATACATCATAAGCTCTATCCCCCTCCTCCACCGCCGGTGGGGAGGGGGAAGTTGGAGTCCTATCAGAAAGTGGTAGGGGGAGGGGTCTTATGACAAACAAGTGCTAGCTATCGCTGATATAGATTGGGAGCACTGAATCTCTGTAAATTTTATCTTAAGGGCAAGTCGCAAGTACATACCACTGGGCACGCTTACCTTGTTGCATTGGGGACAATCGCCCCCCATGCCATGTCGGGGATATTGTCTCTCTTATTGAAACGAATCAACCTTCTCCTTGACATATATCAAGAGTAAGAGGAGGAGCAACATGTATAGTAGAGTTCCAGCTACAAATAGACATACTGGGATATTCTGAGAGTAGAGTCCGACACAACAGACCTGAGTGACAGAGAAGGGTGAAGTGATGAGGTACGTTTCCAGAATAGGGTTTCTCGTTGGTTTGTTGTGGTTTGGGTTGGTTGGGTGTGAAGGTCCGGTGGGTCCAGTGGGTTCTCCTGGAGCCAAGGGGGAACAAGGAGCCAAGGGGGAACAAGGAGCCAAGGGGGAGCCTGGTGTGCCTGGCGTTAAGGGAGACACAGGCGCACGGGGTCCAAAGGGAGAGCCGGGGCCGCAAGGATCGAGTTCTCCTGCGACTTTTGTTGGCAATGGCCCCTGCAAAGTATGTCATCAAACCATTTCCAGCGACTTTGTCAAAACAGGACATCATTTTGCGCTCAGTGCCGCGAAAGATGTCCAGACCAATGGCAAATCCCACTACCCACATGGAGTGGAAGTGGGGGCACCACCGAACAAGAATTGGTCGGATTTTGCTTACGTGATTGGAGGATTTGGGTGGCGAGCGTTGTTCGTCAGCACGCAAGGCTATTTGCACACGGGAAAATCGGCCCAATACGACCTGATGAACACAATCTGGACAGTGTATCAGGAAAACAAGAAACCCAATGCGATTAAATTTGGGGATTGTGCAAAGTGTCACACCACAGGCTATGATCCCAATGGAAAGGCGACACAACCCGGTCTAACAGGAACATGGAAGTTTAATGGGGTGCAGTGTGAGTCGTGTCATGGCCCTGGGAGCAATCATGTCAAAAACCCAATTCAGGTATCTCTACGTGTGGATACATCAAAACGGGCTTGTGGAACATGTCACAGTCGCTCCTCTCGTACAAGAATCCATGCGAGTGCGGGTTTGGTTGCAAATAACCAACAACTCAATACGCTCTTATCAAGTAAAAAGGCGTCGATGAGTTGTACCCATTGCCACGACCCACACAAGAGTGCCAAGTCAAAACAGCCCGATGCGATCGTGTCGCGTTGTTCGTCGTGCCACTACAAAGAAGCAGCATCCTGGGAGAAGTATAAAAAAACCTCTGGGATGGCCGGATTAAACTGCCTGAGCTGTCATATGCCGAAGTTTGCTTTGCAAGTGAAAGGGGATGGGAACAAAAACCTGGGTGATATGAGGGTTCATCTGTTTGCCATTAATATCTCTCCCACAGCCAAACAACTCAGCACTGACGGCAAGACGGTGATGCCTTATCTCACACTCAAAACATCCTGTTTGAATGGAGCATGTCACGCAGGACAGCCCGGTAGAGATATGCAGTGGGCTGCCAAAGCAGCGGTAAAATTCCATGCAAAATAAAGCCTCTCCTCGACAGAGGACGCGGGTTTCAAGGCCCGAAGATCCTCAAAGTTTGAGATGGAAACGCGTTGTTGAACAAGGGAAGAGCAGAGCCCCCCTACTTCGAACTCTGGGTCGATGGGTTTGCTTCCTGGCTTGCCTTTTTTCTCTGGCAAGTTGCACCGTACCACGACAAGGCCCGACCTCATCAGAAGATCGTGTTTTGTATTTTCCCGCGATCACCTTTCAGGATATACGTGGTGAAATAGCCAAACGTTGTATAGCTTGTCATAACTCCACAAAGCAGGAGGGGAGCTATAATCTCTCTAGCTATGCGGGGATTCTAGGAGCGGGTTCCGATCCCAAGGCAAAAGCAAACGCCATTCCCGGCGACAGAGGGAGCTTAATCCTAACGACACTACAACCGAAAGCTGCCGTCAAAGAGCATCGCGTCGATCGAACCTGGAAAGACCGATTAACCCGGTGGGTTGTGGACTTTCGACTCGCTTATTTTCGCAGTTCCATTCACTCCTCCGACATCCACTTACCGACCACCAAAGGATTCCATGGTACTCTTATCTCATCGGCAAAGTGGGATCTCTCGGAGTGTATCTCCTGTCATGGTTCCGACCTTAAAGGAGGTGGCTCCAACGTGAGCTGTCTACAATGTCACAACGTACAAAAACCGGAAGGATGTGCCAGTTGCCACCAAGTGACAGCGTTGGCAGATCGAGTTTTCCAAGGTCCCAGGTCTCAGCATTCCGATGCAAAGGGTGATGTTCATCAAGCTCATTTTCGCAGCCGTTGGATGACAGCCTTAACCTGCTCCTCCTGCCACAAGACCCCCACAACGTTGCGTAGCGCCGGACACCTTGATGGAAAAGTACAAGTCGTGCTTGGAGTCAAAGCACAGCGCAACGGAAAACAGCCACAGTGGAATCGTGAACAACACACTTGCAACAACACGTACTGTCATGAAAGCGGCATCAGCGGCGCGACGACACCGACACCTTCGTGGAAAAAGCCAAAGGAAGCGATCTCTTGTTTGAGTTGTCATGGAAATCCACCGAGCAAGTTACGCGATGGAAGAGCGCATCCAAACAACAAGCGATGTTATTTGTGTCATAACAATGTAGATAAAAAGAATAAGATCATCCAACCAGAGCTGCATATCAACGGGATCGTTGAATTCAGCTACCCCAAACAATGCAACACGTGCCACGGCGATGACAAGAGCGCGGCACCACCGAAGGATTTGAATGGTAAGACCTCGACAACAGGGCGGGGAGTTGGCGCACATCGCAACCACCTTCGGAGCAACGGACGCCATGTCGCAGTTGCTTGCAATGCTTGCCATATTGTGCCTTCTACCACTGGTGCCAAAGGGCACTTAGACGGAGACGCCTCAGCAGAGGTCATCTTTAACTATCTCGCAAAACGAGGTGGGCTCAAGCCCTCTTGGGATCGGGCAACGAATACATGTAGCAATGTGTATTGCCATGGAGCCTCTATGGATGGTGGAGCACATACATCTCCACAATGGACAAAGGTCAATGGAGCCCAATTCACATGTGGATCTTGCCATGGGAGCCCTCCCCGCAAAGTACGCAGCGGTGCGAGTCATACAGCCTCCAAAGAGTGTTATCTTTGCCACAGAAGCATGGGAGCAGACGGCACGATAAAGAAGCCTGAGCTTCATATCAACGGGAGGGTCGATCTATGAAAGCTCGATCTATCCTGGCACGATGCTTGAAGTCCGTTTTGCATTGTGGACGCGGCCTGACAAGACCACTCTGCAAAACAAGAGCGACCTCGGTCTGTGAAACAAACGCCACTTGCAAGCGGGTCTGCCTCTTGGCAATCCTACTTTGTTTGTGGAGTTCTCCCCTTTGGGCAAAGCCAACAGCGACCTTCTCGGGTTATTCCGAGACGTTGTTGCGATACTACCAACAAGAAGATGTCGATCGAATCAAAAACCTTTTGGCATTTATTGAGATCTTGTCCTTCTCCGCAAAACTTCCCAAAATCGAAGATCTATCTCTTCATTTATCAGGGTGGGGGCAGCTTGATATCATCGATGTCTCCAATCAGAATCGATGGCAAGGCGACCTCAGTTTAGCGATGGTGGCTTATCGCGATCCAAAGATGCGATTTCAAGCCTTTTTGGGTCGTCAGTATGTGTATCAGAACAATAAGATGCTGCACTTTGACGGTGCAAGAGTCGAAGCAAGAGCCTCCTTTGGACTTGGGATACGAGCGTTTGCAGGTTGGGTGGTGCGGCCACAGTTTGCCCCAAGCTTCGGCTACTTTATGGCAGGAGCACGAGTGTCACAACGTTTGGGTCACAACGCGGAGTTCGGCATCACCTTCCTAGAGATGTTGGAAGAAGGCCGCCCCGCTCACGAGGTTTTGGGCGTTGATTTTCTCGTTGTCCCGTTTCGCTGGATGGAGATCTCAGGAAGTGCCTCAGCCGACTTATTCCTCATGGCCGTGCGCCAAGTGGGGGGACGCATCGACCTCAATCCCTTGCGCTGGCTGCGTGTCTCGCTAGGTTATGAATATGCGATGCCTTCGGCGTTTGTAAGCAAAAACTCCATCTTTTCTGTATTCTCCAACAATGCATTTCATGAAGGCTATGTTCAAGCTTGGGTCTACCTGTTTCGAAGACGGCTGGCCATCGGAACCGATCTTCGACTGATTTATCTACCGGATGAGCCGGACACGGCAGGCAAGCTCTCCGCAACCACAAGCCCAAGCACCTCGTTCCCCACAGGCGAACAGTACCGCCTCTATCTTCGCTTGCAATACAGCAAGCGCCCTTCTGGCTGGATCGGTTTGACTTTGGAGCGATTGCGAGATCAAGCAGACGGACACGTGGGGGGGCGCCTCTTTTGGCAGCAAAGATGGTCTTCCCTCCTGTTCGCCGCAGATGTTCAATACTATTACTATTCACGACAGATTCGAGGGTATGCACACTCGATCTACTCCTCACTATCGAGCCAGTGGAGTTTTGCAACGAACTGGTCTCTCACAGGGAGTATCCAATTTACCCTCAATCCTTTTGTAGAACGCTCCTGGTTAGGTTTGCTCAAGCTCTCCTATCGATTCTATGCTGCGGTCCCCTCGACGGCAGTCACACCAAAACAAGCTGGTACGAGGAATCGACGATGAGTTCAACCCAAAGAAAAAAGAGACAGCACGGATTGTGGTTATTGCCCCTATTTCTTGTATTTGTCTCGGCCTGTTCTCTCTTCTTTAAAAAGAAAGAGAAGGAGCATTTCCAGCATTTTCGTCATCACACCTTGTCTTGTAAGAAATGCCACAAGCCGAATGCTGCGGGAAAGATGAGCCTGACACCACCCGTCAGCACCTGTATCTTTTGTCACCAGGATAAAAAAGATCGCCCCAAGATGGTCGCAACGATCAGGAAATACAGAACCTACCAGTCCATGGATCGACATATTATCTTCTCGCACAAAACCCATCAGAGTCGATGGAAAGGTCGCACGCGCAAGCAACAATGTGCCCACTGTCATGGAGACGTAACATCGCGTAACGGTGGGAGGCGAGTGCCCACAATGGCTCGCTGTTTGTCGTGTCATGTACACAAAAAACAATACGATACCATGCGTTGTAAGGTGTGCCATACGAATCTTCGACGATTCCCAATCAAGCCTCTCAGTGACTACCGGCACACGGCTGACTTTGTGCGTACACACAAACGATATGCAAAGGGCAAATTGGATCTTTGTGTGCAGTGTCATGACCAACCTTATTGTGCCAAGTGTCACGATCCAAAGCTCCCGATGAAGCCCAGCTTGCGTTTTCCGGAGCAAACGATCCAGGGGATGATTCACCGTGGTGATTTCACGACCCGACATGGCCGTATCGCCCGGCTTAAGCCAACTCTTTGCAAAAGCTGTCATGGCCCATCAGGCTGTGTGAGTTGTCACCAACAAAACGCAAATGTTCTCGCCAAAAGAGGCAAACGTTCCCCTCACCCTGTGGGTTATGTTCGCCGAGGAGGCTCGGCATTTCATGGCAGAGATGCCCGAAGAGATCCCAGTCGCTGTCAATCATGCCACGATCAAGGAGCCCGCTCCAACTGTGTAACCTGTCATCGAGTGGGTGGCTTTGGGGGAAACCCACACCCCCCCAGTTGGCGCATCAGCAATCGTCTCAACCCTCAAAAAAATGGTATGTGTCGGTATTGTCATAACTCTACATCGCGCTGACCTCGAAAAAAGACCAGCGCCAACTCTGTTGCAAAGCACCTTGTTGGAAGGCGGAGAGAATTCATGAATTTCTCGTTGTACATGACCTATAGAAGAGGACGAGCAGTGTCCAAACGGATCGGATTCTATGGGTTTGTATGTACCGGCTTTGTAGGGCTGCTGCTGCTTGGGAAACTCCAAGCTGCACCTCGTGCCCCATTGGGATTAAAATCAGGACAGAGTTGTGCCAATGCTCAATGTCACAACGCACAAACAAGTTTTCGTCACCTTCACACCAAGGGAAAAAAAGAACTCTGTATCCATTGTCACAAACCCGTTAAACCGACGCGACATCGCTTTCGACCGGCAGACAAAACCCAAAGAGTGTGTATCGGCTGTCACAAGAAGTACAGTCAAACACATCCTGTTCGTAAGAGTTGGAGATTTGAGCATGGCCCGGTGGCTGCGGGAGATTGTCTCTCTTGTCATCAGCCTCATGGCTCCAACCACCGCAACCTCTTACGCAAAAAAGCAGGACAGTCTTGCTCCATCTGCCACAGTGATTTAAGTCACCCGAAGCCTCCACATCCAGGACTGCACAAACCTGTAAAGCAGGGAAAGTGCTTGACCTGTCATGTCTCTCATGGCTCAAAAACACGTCATTTGTTGCGTGCCAATCCCATCGAAAGCTGTCTTAAATGTCATAAGAAGGTTCGTGAAAAGCTAGCCAAAACTCGCGCACATCATGGAGCAATGGAGCGAGGCCAACGTTGTTTAAATTGTCACACAGGTCACGCAGCTCTCCACAAGTATATGTTGCGACGACCGGACTCCAAGTTATGCTTGGGCTGTCACAACAAAGCCGTCGTAACATTTGGCAAAAAGCGACTCATCAATATCGCTCACTATTTAAAAACACACAAGGTTCATCATAAGCCGATCACAAAGGGAAAGTGTACGGCGTGTCATAAAGCTCATGGCTCCCTTCATCGGAAGCTATTGGCCGAGAACCTCCCCCGAACACTTTATTCCAAGTTCTCAAAGACACAGTATGCGCTTTGTTTTTCTTGTCATAAACCCGAGCTTGTCACAACAAAGCAAACCTATCGAGCAACAAAGTTTCGCAACGGAGCCCTTAACCTTCACTATCTCCATACGATGCAAAAAAAGGGACACAGCTGCCGATTTTGCCACGACGTTCACGCCTCTCATAAGCCCCACCTCATTCGAGAAACGGTGCGTTTTGGTCGATGGGATTTACCTGTTGGATTTAAGAAGATGCCTCATGGTGGGACCTGCCAAACAGCCTGTCATCACACGAGAAAATACAATCGCAGCAAGCCTGCGTTAAAGGGTTACTCGTCCTATAAGAAGCTACTGGTAGCTCCTAAAATAGCTCGTCCACCACCTCATCGAAGCAAAGAATGAAGCGACTCCGTATCGGGACATAAAGATGGCTGGTTGAAAAAGGCCTGAGAGGAAAGAGAAGTTATGGTAGGCACAGAGAAGCTGATGAGATCACATCATCCTTTTGCTTCCACTACAAACGGTGGAGACAGACGAGGCTATATCCACAACCACAATCGATATTGGAGAGAACGATGTGAAATCATGAGTGTTCTTGTCATGTTTGTGCTGCTCAGTGTTGGGTGCAAGAGATCCAAACCGACCTCTGCTTTAGACCCTGTTCTTTCCAGGTCGAGATCTACTGGCCATCGTACAACAAAGGGAAAGACAGCAAAAAGTAAAAGCTCACCCCACAAGACTCTGCCTTTCCTTACGTTGACACGGTCAACGCAGAGGGATCAGATCCTGGCAAAAAAAAAAAAAAAGATCCACGTGGTGGCTCCTCCGACATTTCGAGACAAGAAGATCTTTCCCTGTACAGCCTGTCATACCGATGAGCCGAATTTGAAGCGCCGCCCGCTGGTTCGCAAGCATAAGAACCACATCCTTCGACACGGTGGAGGACACATCTGGTGCTACCATTGCCACTCTCCAAAGAATATTGACAAGTTACACCTCAGCGATGGCACCCCCATCTCCTACAAGCGGTCTTTTATGCTCTGTTTTCAATGTCATGGAGACAAAGCCCGCGACTGGGTTGCAGGAGTTCATGGTCGTCGAACCGGTTTATGGAAAGGAACCAAACGTTATCTGTTATGTACGCATTGTCATGATCCTCACGATCCAAAGCCTCGAAAGATCAAACCCATGCCCATGCCTATTGCGCCGCATTTGCTGCAACCCAAGGCCCGTCACTAGGGCTACCGCCCCTATATAGGAGGATCCATCATGAGTTCATCATCAAGTCAAAAACAAAGTATCACAGGCGGTGCAATGGTAAAGGCAAGCACACCCACAACAAGTCAAACAGCAAGCTCACTGGTTTCGGATCTAGCACGAAGCACAACTCTTTCAAGCAGCTCTTGTGGAAGTTGCTCACCATCAAGTTGTGGAGGCTGTGGCTCTTTCTCCTTTGACCCCTCCACATTAAATTCGCCCAACACATTAAATTCGCCCAATCAACAAACAAGCTTATCCACATTAACAAGCTTATCCACATCCCCAGCTTTAGGCTTGTTACCAGATACACCCATGTTAGATTTATCCCCCATTAACGTAGAACAGAAGATCCAAATGATCACAGGAAGAAACTACAACTCTCCGCCCCTCAAAGTGCCACCTACGCCGCGCCAACGACGTCAAATGCTCGAACTCTTTCACCAGCAGAAAGAAGAGCAAGAAGCTCCAGCACCTCCCGCGTTGGGAGATCCACGTTATCCCGATCTCGGAGATATTACACAGTGGCAAGCACCCGATCCAGGGGCGTCTCCAGAGAGCCTCTCGCAGCTCGGTCGGCGCGAGTTTCTCCGTCAGTTATTACTCGGTGTTGCCGGTGGTGCAGGGCTTCTTGCCAGTATAAGCTGTACCCCCACAGAACGCGCCGCGTGGACGCAACAGCATTATCTTCGACTCTCCCCCACTGAGCGAATACAAGCTCTGTTGCGCCTGGAAAAACAATTCTGGAAACAGTACAAAAAGCACATCCGTGTTCGCGACACCCCTGCCCTTCCCGGTGTTCGCTTTGGGTTTGCTCTTGATCTCAGTAAGTGTATTGGTTGTCGTCGCTGCGTTTATGCCTGTGTGGAGGAAAACAACCACTCACGAGATCCCCAGATCCATTGGATCAAGGTCTTAGAGTTGGAATCAAAGAGGGGACTCAATCTCCATCACGCTACCCCTTATTACGATCCAACTCTTGTTCCACAAAAAGGACACTCGTACTTTCCCACAGCCTGCCAACAATGTGACAACGCTCCATGTGTGAAAGCCTGTCCCATCGGAGCAACCTGGAAAACCAAGGACGGCATCGTTGTTGTGGATTACAACTGGTGTATTGGCTGTCGTTACTGTATGGCAGCCTGTCCTTATGATGCCCGAAAGTTCAACTGGGCTCATCCAACGATCCCACAGTCGAGTCTTAATCTGGAGACCCACTATCTCGGAAATCGACCTCGTCCAGAGGGTGTCGTTGACAAGTGTACCTTTTGTATCCAACGAACACGTCGCAAAAAGTATCCTGCTTGTTTGGAAGCCTGCCCTGTGGGTGCGCGTAAGTTTGGTGATCTCAATGATCCCAACGGCGAGCTTCAGTATATTCTCAAACACAAACATATCATGGTTTGGAAGGCTGAACTCAACACCCAACCCAAGTTCTTCTATTACTATTAAACAGGGGAGTCCGAGTTTATGAACCTCATACGTTTCACGCTCTTTGGTGTCCGAAGCCTGTTTCGAGGAGGCTGGATCTACTATGCCTGGCTCGCCTTCCTCTTCCTCCTGGTTGGCGTCGGTGTCATGGGTTATGCTGAACAGTGGAAGTTGGGACATATCGCTTCCAATATGCGCGACCAAGTCTCCTGGGGTCTCTTTATAGGAACATACGCCTTTTATGTTGGTGTGGCTGCGGCTGCGGTCGCTCTCGTTATTCCCGGATATGTATACCAATGGAAGCCCATTAAAAAGATCGTCATCATCGGAGAGATCCTCGCGATCAGCTCTGTCGTTATGTGTCTGCTCTTCGTTATGGCAGACCTCGGTCACCCCGAACGCTTCTGGCATATGCTGCCCTGGCTCGGCATCCTGAACATTCCCTCTTCTCTCATGGGATGGAATGTCCTTATCCTCAACTCCTACCTTGTACTCAATTTAATCATCGTTGGATATCTTTTGTATCGAATGTTTATCGATCGTCCCTACAACAAGACATTGGTTATGGCCTTGATGTTTTTGTCTATCCCTTTGGCGATCGCGATCCATTCCACCACTGCATTTATCTTCAATGTTCTCCCCGCCCGCCCCTACTGGAACTCCGCCATCCTTGTGCCTCGTTTTATCGCAACCGCGCTGTGCTCAGGCCCCGCTCTCATGATCATTATCTTCCAAATACTGCGACGCTTCGCATCCTTTCATGTCGAGAATCGCGCCATCGATAAGATCGCGGAGGTGATGGCTTATGCTATCGGCATCAACCTCCTCCTTTTTCTCGCAGAAGTGGTCACAGATTTTGCGTCGGGCACAGAACACCTGATCCATATGCAATACTATTTTGGAGGGCTGACTTTTTATGCGATATCAGCACCTATTTTTAGCATCACTGCATTTTTCATTTTCTTGCGCCCACAGTGGCGCACCAAGCCCTTCCTACTCAACATAGGATGTATCCTCATCCTTGTTGCTGTCTATGTAGAGAAGGGCATCGGCCTTGTTGTGCCCGGCTATACCCCAACACCCACAGGTGAGATCTATAACTACATACCTTCTCGCGTAGAATGGATGATTTGGGCTGGAGTCTCGGCAGTGGGTATGCTTATCTTTACCATCTTAACCAAGATGGCCATCTCGCTGATCAAGGCCAAAGAAGAGAGAGGTCATAGTCAGGAAGAGTTAGAAGCGATCGCCCCACAGATCACTCAAGAACAATACCAAGATCAAAGTCAAAGTCCAATCCATTGAACCCCGTTGTATCGAGTTGTGAGAAGGGCAGGAAATAAGATGCGGAGCGACACACGAATCACTGTTGGGATGGGGGGAGTCATGCTCCTCATACTGTTGGTCTGGTTCTCTGCGGGTGCCAAAACCAAAAACCCTCCTCCCAAACGCATTGGAGAAAGCTGTCAGACCTCCCAATGTCACATGGATTACGGGAAAGTGGGGATCTCCATTCACCGGCCTGCTCGCTTTGGAAAGTGTACGTTTTGTCACAAACAAAAACGAAAAGGTTTGCATCGATTTGTCCCGGCCGACAAGAGTAACAGAGCCTGCTTTACCTGCCATCGCAGCCGACCTGGAATCCATAAACACGGTGG
>JALTMC010000535.1:1713-3395 GCA_027005175.1 Myxococcales bacterium | reverse complement strand
AGCCTGTACATCAAGGACGATGTTTGAGTTGCCATCGCCCTCATCTTCCCTCTCGACGAGCCAAATTAACGCGCAAAGCAAGTCATACGATGTGCGCCTCTTGCCACCGCAAAGAGGTCAAAAAGATACGGGCACTGGCCCACAAACACCCCCGTGTGCAAACACGATGTTCCTCCTGCCACCGACCTCACAAGTCCCGACACCCAAAACTGCTGCGTCGTCAAAAAAAGAACCTTTGTTTGCATTGTCACAAGGATAGGAGACGCAACCCAAAACACCTAGTCTCTTTCCATAAACCTGTGGGTCAAGACTGTGGTAAATGCCACAAGTCCCACGGTTCGAATCACCCTGGGTTGCTCACAAAGCCAGCACAACAGCAGTGTATGTCCTGCCACAAGAAGGTCATGACCACGCACAAAGCAACCCGCTCAGCTCATACTTCAAGTGCTTGTTTAAAATGCCATCAACCCCATCGCTCGCGACACCCGAAGTTGCAGCGAAAATCCCAGGTCAAGCTATGCTTAACCTGTCACAATCGCTCCATTCGTACCCAAAATGGACGAGTCATCAAAGACATAAAAGCATGGTTACAGCAACCTCATGTACACAAACCTGTACGAGAGGGAAAGTGTAGTCAATGCCATCAACCCCATCAGTCCAAACAACAGATGTTACTGAAATACCCGCTCTCGTTTTCTTTTTACGTTCCCTTTGCCAAGAAGAGTTACAAGTCTTGCTTTAAGTGCCACTCCCCAAAGATGGTCACCAAAAAACAGACACGAAAGCATACCCGGTTTCGCAATGGAGCCCTCAACTTACACTTTGTTCATGTCAACAAAGCCAGACGAGGACGCAACTGTCTTGTCTGTCACGACACCCACGCCAGCCGCCAACCCGCCTTAATCCGCAGCACAGTTCCTTATGCAAAAGGGGCTTGGAAATTGCCCATTCGCTTCACCAAACAAACCAACGGTGGAACATGTACCTCGGGCTGTCACAAGCCCAAATCATACCAACGAACGACACCCCTTCGAACAACACCCCTTCGCAAAGGTAATTAAACTGCCCTTTCTATGGAATTTAACAAGAGGCCAGTATCACTCGATTGCGTCCTTCCTCTTTGGCTTGATAGAGAGCATCATCAGCGCGACGTATCGCCTCAACGGTCGAGTCTTTGGTGTGATTCATTTCGGTCACACCAAAGCTCGCTGTCACTTGGTCCATCCCAAGAAAAGAGTGTTCTGAGACCGCAGCGCATATTTTTTCGGCAAGAACTCTTGCATTTTCGGCAGTGGTTTCAGGCAGCAGAAGAATAAACTCCTCTCCTCCCCAGCGAGCGAGAAGATCAGTTGCTCTGATGTTGGCTCGCAGAAGCCTTGAAAACTCCTTGAGAATTTGATCGCCAACCAGATGTCCACAGCTATCATTGATGGATTTAAAATGATCGATATCAATAAGAACCAGGCTGAGGTGTTTTTTGTATCGATGTGCGATGCCTAGCTCGACTTCAAACCTTTCATCAAAGTATCTTCTATTATTTAATCCCGTGAGTTGATCGGTAATCGAGAGAGTTTCAAGCATTTGAAGGTAACTTTTCTCTCGCTTTCGAACTTCCATAAGCTTCTCGTATGCGGAGATAGAGGTCGTCTCAAAGAAATAAGAAACATATACGATGACAAAAG
>JALTMC010000535.1:0-1703 GCA_027005175.1 Myxococcales bacterium | reverse complement strand
ACGATATTCCAATGACCGTGATTCCACACATCGATGCCCAAGTAGGCCATGGAAAAAAGAACCAAATAGAAGACCGTCACAAGAGCCAGGCCCCTTTTTGCCCCCATAATCGGTATCACAAACAGTGGAAAAAAGTATGCCCAGATAAGACCAAAGGTTTGGTTTTGATGAACATAAGAAAAGAATAATAAAAAAGAGAAGAGCATAATCGTGCCAGAGTAAGCGGCAAATTCAATATTCTTCTTCACATTGAGAAAGTACAGCGATACCACAGCCACAGACCAGACCAGGATATCAATGACTACAAGAGTATAACGCTCCAGACCAAAGTTAATAAAAGTGAAGATAAAAAATGTTAGAAAAATGATGAACTGCAAGGCTGAAGTAAGCAACACCCTGCGATGAAGAAAGGGATCTTCCTCCACATCAAATCCGGCAACCAAATATTTTTTCACAAAGTCTATCATCTCAAAAAACCTTAAACCTAGTGTCCAGACATTGCTAAAATCTAGGGTTGTGTTTGTCAGGCTACAATTCGACCGAGACTCCTTCACCCTTACAAATAGGCTTGTCTAAGCATCATTCTCCATCGCAAAATTCATTGCAAAAGACTCAAACTGTTATCGACATACTGATACCGATACAAAGAATATTAACGGACGATATGCAAAAGTATTGACTTCTAGTACTTTATCCTAACCAATTGGAGAAAAAAAGAAAAGAGAAAACAGGATCGCTAGAGAAGAGAGGCCAAAAAAAAATGAGATAAGATCCGGTACTCCATCTATTTTATAGATCTCAAAAAGAGCATCTCGCCTCTATGAGGTGGAGAGTTGTTCCTTGCTTGGTCACCGTGCTTGACGGAGTCTCTTCCCCCTGTTATCCAGGAGTAGAAAAAGTTGTTTGTACACAGGAGGAGGCTCCCTTGCAGGACAGTGGCCTCTCCCTCTACTCCCCTCCACTGAAGGAACGCAGTGACTTCCCACAGGACGTTTCCAGGTCACCCCCCCACCCCATCCGGACTTCGTCCTGTCGATTCTGCCGGACCCGCGATCGGGAGGGGGACTTCCACGCCCACAACATAAGAGGTTTTTTTCGGATGAAAAGTGTGAACGGGTGGCAGATGGGTATAGGTCTCTTTGGGGGCCTTGGCGTTTTTCTCTACGGAATGCGGGTGATGAGCCGTGGTTTGGAATCGGTCGGCAGTGACCGAATGAGACAATGGCTCCAAACCATGACCGGAAATCCAGCAGCAGCCGTAACGACAGGAGTTCTTGTCACATGCTTGATTCAATCTTCCAGTGCAACCACAGTCATGCTGGTGGGCCTTGTCCATGCAGGCTTTCTCCAGCTCACCAATGCGATTGGCGTGGTCCTTGGCGCAAATATTGGTACGACCTTTACCGGCTGGTTGGTCGCCCTTCTTGGCTTTAAGGTAAAGATCGCAAACTTCGCTCTACCTGCGATCGCGATTGGAGTCCTCTTTATCTTTCTTTGGCCCCAACGAAAACGTGGCTTGTGGGGCGAGATCCTGGTTGGCTTTGGTCTGCTCTTTCTTGGGCTGATGTTTATGAAAGGAGCAGTCAAGCCCCTGGGAAAATCTCCTGAAGTTCTCGCCTGGATGCAGCATTATTCCGCCACTAGCGGATACTTTGGTATTCTGATGGCGGTCGGAGTCGGAACCCTCGCCACGGTCACCATTC
>JALTMC010000534.1 GCA_027005175.1 Myxococcales bacterium | reverse complement strand
GGAGTCGTTGCGAATTTGCGACAGTCCAAAAGAAAGGGGAAGTTGTTGTTGGATGTTGAGGCTCAGGCTTGTCTCAATGGTGAACACAAATCAAGTCTGGGTATAATTTTGCTAATTCGCTGAGAACTTGGTATTGACGAAATCATTGAACTTTTTAGTAGTGAAGAAGCAGGTGTAATGTCTGTGAAGCGATCCCCCCATTATTATCGAATAGCTATCTGCACTGGTTTGCTCGTGCGTTCTACGGGGCAAACGGCCAGCGAAATGGGCAGGAGCAAGGCTGGTAGGGTAGTGTATATCGGGACGTCGTGAGTGGAGGGAGTCGGGAGGTTCGCTGATATGCTTTAACATAATTGCAGTCTGTTTTTTTATCAACAAAGGGAGACTCTCCTGTAAGAAGTTCAAACAATATTATACCCAACGAATATCTATCGGATGCCGGGCTGATGTCGTTGTTGAGGCATTGCTTCGGTGACATATACAAAGGGGTTCCCAGCGAGTTGGTTGTTAAGCCTACATTGAGGGTTTCTTGCAGGGGCTTTGCTAGGCTAAAATCCAGGAGCTTTACGAAGATGGAGCTATCCGATTGACGGGTTAGAAATATGTTTCCAGGCTTTAAATCACGATGAATAACACTGTGGTTGTGGGCCGCCTGAAGTGCTTCACAAATCTGTTCAATGGTGGAGAATATCTCTTGCATCGTGAAGGGAATTTTCTGTATCAATAAATCTTGCAATGATTCGCCTGAAAGGTACTCCATGACATAGAACAGTCCGACATCTGGGTCGTCGTGGTGTTCAATGACATCAACAATATGCTCACTATCTTGACTGACTTGCTGTGTTACCCGTATCTCACGCTTAAATCGAGTTACAATCTTCGTGTCATAATACAGATCAGGGTGAATAACTTTGACTACACATGGCTTGCTTGTGCTCAGTTGTGTTGCTTGGTATATAACACCAAAGCCACCACTGTTAATCTTCTTCTCCAGACAAAATTCTCCTTTGAGAATGACTGTTGGAAATCGACAATTTGGACAATACTGTAAATCCTGGACTGCCTCATCTCTCAAATCTGTGTGACATTCTGGACAACTTGTGTGATGTGTCTCCATGAGCAAGTTCCTATGAACATCGATCTGAAATTCCTTTCTGATATCTCTCTATTCTAGCGCATGTTTTGCTTCGTTGTCCTAAAAATATTTCGAAAGGAGCCTTGCAAATCCAAGGGTGAGAAGGATCGCAATGACAATCTCGGCTACTTTTTTGGGAAGATAGACAAGAGAGAGAGCGATGAATCCCAGAAATACGATCACCTTGAAAACGGTGAGGAGAGAGGAGAAGTCATACGATGGTTCATCGCGATGAGTGGGAAACAAGTGGAGCTGCTCTATTAAGGTCGGGTCTTTGAGTACATTGAGAATTTCATCCAATTGGGGTCGTTTCTCGGGTTGGGGATGAACTCCCGCTTTGAGTATCTTGCGCAGTGGCTTGTGGGGGATGAAGAATGTACTCACCCAGGGACTTTGCTTCATCCCATCCAGCCAGGATTGCTGGGTCTGTCCATCACCAAAGGGAAAGCGTTCCGAGAGGGTCCGATGGATTAAGACACAATAGGCGTAGATGTCGGCCTTAACTCCGGAGTCATGTGTAAGTAATGGCTCGTCGGCGAATTGCTCCGGAGCATAATAGGGAGCACTCCCTACCGCCAATGTTAACATGCCATCGATCATCGAGAAGTCATAGTCGATCAACACAAACTCAGGCTCCTCTTGCCATGTTGCCTCTGTTGGTTTTCGGAGAATCAGAAACTGCTCCGGTTTTAAATCCATATGAGCGATGTTGTTTTGGTGAAGTACCTTTAATGCTTCTCCGATTCGTTGGAGCAAGAGGACACGAAACTTACGCTCTGTGACATGATTCATCCATTCATAGAGACTGCAACAGTAGAGATAGGGCTTGATCTGCACATAGCTATTCTCTTTCCATAGAAAGTGATCGAGCACTTCTTCAATACGGGGATCTTCGATTAGGTTCAGGCGTTGAATCATTCTCTCTTGGTGCCGGAACATCTCATCGGGTGATAAATCAACCGCCTCAGGAAAGTATCGTTTGAACAAACAAAGATAACCTTCTTCATGTCGTGCAACATAGGTCTCAGAGCCCAAACTGCCTTTCATAAAGAGTCGCAACAATGTGAGCGGCCCGACTTTTTTATGGTTGGCCAACTTGATCGTGGAGTGACTGGTCTTGTCAATACGATACCATGAGCGCCTTCGGTGCATTAAGGGCAAATGGAGGTGCTCCGCTTTGTCTTCTGCATAGCTACGAAGCTGTTTCAGTAACACAGGGTTGCTGTGAATGAGTTCACCCATTTGAGCGGGAAATCGTTGGTGCTCAGAGAAAATTCGAGAGAGGATATCGTGGGAGACCTCTGGACCTTGTGCCTCCATAAGTAAGGTTTCGAAGGCTTCGATCTGTCGAGGGGATGGCATCTTTCTCTTTGACTCCTATGTATGTCTCAATGCAAGCAATGATACCTGTGTGTCTTTTCGAATGCAACGGGACTCTCTTTCTGCGTCCTTATAAGATCGCGAACTTGCAGAACAACAGTCTGAAGCGGGTGATGCCGAAACCGATTCAGACAACGACTCATCCGATGAAGAGGGCAAATCGCAGTCAACTATCACCCCATCCGGACTTCGTCCTGTCGATTCTGGAGGGGGTTTCCACGCCCATAACATAAGAGGTTTTTTTCTGATGAATTCCTTGGATTCCTTAAGTTTGCTCTTTCTGTGATAGCAGTTGCTCAAACTCTGTTGCAGTAACTGGTTTTGAAAAGAGATAGCCCTGGCCGTAATCACAGCCAGCGGTTTTGAGTATCTCTCGTTGTTCTGGTGTTTCGATTCCCTCTGCGATCACCTTGATTCCCAGTTTGTGTGCCATGGCTACAATCGCTTCGCATAGCACGAGGTCATCCGGGTTGACGGTGAGATCTTTGATAAAAGTGCGGTCGATCTTGATATAATCGACATCAAATTTTTTAAGATGGGCGAGGGAGGAGTAACCTGTGCCAAAGTCATCCAGGACCACATCGATTCCGGCCGCGTGAAAATGAATTAATTGCTCCGTAATACCAGTATGAGAGTCCATCAACACGCCTTCCGTAATTTCGATGGCCAAAGCCTGTCCAGGGAGCCCCTGTTCTTGTAAATAGGGGATCCATCGTTTCATCTCTTCCTTAGAGTCTCTATACTGGATTGGGGAAGTATTAATGCTGATCTTGAAATCGGGGTCGTGGTTCTGACGCCAATTCAAGATCTGCCGAACAGCCTGATGAAAGACCCAACTGCCGATATCTGCGATCAGCTTGGTTTCTTCTGCGATCGTTATGAATTCGAGAGGGTATAAGATCCCTTGCTCAGGGTGTTGCCAGCGGAGTAGGGCCTCTGCGTTGTGGATCTCTCCAGTTGTCAGATCCACAACGGGTTGGTAGACCAAGTGAAATTGATTGCGTTCCAAAGCTTCGCGTAGATCGCGCACAAGGCCGATTCGTGTTATGGCTGCTTGATGCATGGAGGGGGTGAAGTATCGAAAGCAGTTGCGCCCTTGGTCCTTGGCCGAGTACATCGCCAAGTCAGCTCCCTTAAAGAGGGACTCTGGTGTGGCTCCGTCATCGGGATAAAAGCATATTCCAATACTGGCAGACACATAAACACGATCATCTCCCAGCTGAAATGGTTCGCTGAGCTTTGTCAGAATATCCTTGACAACTCGCTCAACATGATTTTTCTCACCCAGCTCTCCTAGGATAATGGCAAATTCGTCTCCTCCTTGACGTGCCAAGGTATCACTATCACGCACACAACTCTTGAGCCTTTTTGCTGTTTCCACAAGCAACACATCCCCTTTGGGGTGGCCAAGGCTGTCATTGACCTCTTTAAAACGATCAAGATCCAAGTAAAGAACAGCGATGCGCTGTTTGGACCGCTGTGCCTTCTTGATCTCCTGCTTCAGACGATCTTGTAGCAAGCGGCGATTGGGTAGTTCTGTCAGGGGATCAAAGTTTGCTTGTTTCCAAATGATGGCCTCATTCTTTTTGCGGACCGTGATATCTCGGATGACCGATATCATATAACCTTTGTCACCCTTCGTCACATAGCTCACACTCGCCTCCACCGGAAAGGATGAACCATCTTTGTGTGTATGGATGCTTTCTCTTATGTTGTCGCCCGCCTTTGTCTTCTCAACCATTTCCTGCCAGGACGTTTCCACAGACAGACTCTTATTGATGTCTGTAACATTCATTCTCAGCATTTCATCGTGGGTATAACCGAGCCGCTCATGGCCAAGACGATTGCATTCCAAAATGCCTCCCGAGAGTGGATCGGCGACATAGATTGCGTCATGTGCATTGTTCAACAGCAGTGTTAGCAGCCATAAGGACTCTTCTTCTTTTTTGCGTTGACTCAGATCCACGATTTGTGCGATCAGACGCTCTACATCTCCTTTTGCATCAGGTAGTGCCACAATCGTAAGAAGACCGGGAATGATCCGACCGGATTTGTGCACGTAGCGTTTCTCGATAGTGATAGGCGTAAAAGGAGATGTTTTGAGTTGTTCTCGAATGACTTGATTTGAAGCCCATTCATCAGGAGGAGAGATCGTCACTTCTTTTTGGTAGATCTCATCTTCTGTGTATCCCAGCATTTGTAGCATGGCAGGGTTCACATATTCAAAGCTTCCATCAGGATGAGAGACCACCATGGCTACAGGTGCTGCATCAAGAATGCGTATAAGTCCTTTGTTCATAGATACTGACACTTTTCTTGCTTCAAGTCTGCCATCAATCTCAATCTTTCAGGTAGGCCGATCATTTTCAAACTTTACTTTGTCGTGACTCCACCGTCGATGTTAACAGATTTCGGAAGAAAAATGCTTGTACAATATTCTGATAGACAAGATGGAGACAGAGTTGAGTTCTATGAATCTATTTAATTCTAGGATGATAGCATGATGTACTCTTTTCGTCAAGGTTGTAGGAATGGATCTGCCACTTTTCCTTCAAAGACGAAAGGAAAGATAGAACATGAGAGAATCCTGGACTTTAGGGCTTGGGGTTGTGTTCTTGCTTGTTTCGAAGCAAGGGTAACGTTGTGAGCCAGAGAAGATATCCCAGTCCAATGGTAAACAAACCGAGTGTGGACAGAAGACGTAAAAGCCAGTTGTTGATATCTTCTCGATTGTGAAAGTCGAGGATATGTAGCATCCAGAGAAAATCAAATCCACGCCAAATCATATTGCGTCTTGCTGTGACAATGCCTGTGTTGGCGTGGACGTAGATATGTGTCGATTTGCGGTTTCCAAAATCGACCCGATAGGCGGGAATGGGGCCTTTGTACTCGCCTTTTTTTTGTTTGACAAGCTGCACTTGTTGCACGGCTATCGCAGGCCGGAAATCCTGTCGTGCGATCTTGATCGCCATGTCTTTCGTGATAGGGGATAGTTGTTGTCCTGTGCGTGCATTCAGCATGGTTACACGATCACGTGAATGATACAATCGCACAACAGGTTGCCCCATCCAAAGAGCATACTGTATCTTCTTTACTGATTTGGGGGCTGCTTTTTTGAGCAATGACTGGAGTGGAAGAGTTGCACCGATCGTTCGTAGATCAGGTGATTTTTGTTTGCGTGTTTCGAGCTTTCCTCGAACATTATCAATGTGAAACCAGGAAAAGTAAAAACCCCCCAGTGTCCACAAGAGAAATTGAATTCCTACAATGACACCAAGACGTCGATGCCATCGACGTGAGAATCGTTGCAATGCTCTGCGATTCATTCACAAATCCTTCTCTCAAAATATTCTTTGATGTGTCGAGTTTTTGTATCGTTGATTCCATCGTTGGCGATGGTATCCCAAGGCTTGTTTGGGTGTCAAGACCAGCCGCTCTTTCGGTGAACCTTGTCTTTCTTGGCATGCACGTGTTTTGAGAAGTATGGTATGTTGGATAGACATCGTAGAGGGCTTGGGTGGTCTGTGCGGTTAAAAGAAAAGGCTAGGCCTGGAGTCCCTTTGGATGACAGGTCTTCCTTGTGGAAGTGTGAATGAGATACTCGCTTTCAGCTCTTTCAAAGTGCTGAGTCGTTTTGGAGAATGTGTGAGATGGTTGTGAAGAGATATCGCTGTGTGTTGTCTGTGATGTTTGTTGCGTTGGCTCTGGTTGTAGCAAAGCCTGTTTTTGCGATCACGGTGCAAGGTTCGATTACGACTCATACCAGGTGGACCAAAGCCATGTCTCCGGTGATTCTGTCGGGGGATGTCACGGTGAAGGCGGGTGTCACTCTTACGGTTGACCCCGGTGTTCAAGTGGTCGCAGCTGCGGGTGATGTCCTCCGAACAGGTGCAGACTCCAGCCGGGTTGAATTGAATATTGAGGGTGCTTTGATCGCCGTAGGCACCTCCACCGAGCGGATACTCTTTCGAGGCAGCAGCACCTCCAAAGGCACATGGTACGGCATTCGAATCTTGTCGGGTGGTTCAGGCACATTAACGTATGCAACTGTTCAATATGGCCGTTACTGTGTCGATAATTACAATGTTGTGGCTTTGAACAATATCCAAATCGACAATTGTAGTACGTATGGTGTGTATGCTCGTGCTGGTACCACGACTGTCAATGGCGGTGCGATCTTTCGCAACAATTACGGCTTTTATCTCTCGGGGGGAAAAACCAAAATTGCAAATGCGACCATTTATCGCAATACCACATATGGTGTCTATGGAAACTACAGCTCGCGAGCAACAACCGTTGAGATCACTCGGTGTACGATTGCGCACAATGCCAACTATGGTGTGTATGCATACCGAAGCAGCTCCTCCTCTGGAGCCTTTATCCTCAAAGACAGTATTGTGGTGCGAAATGCCGGCACCAATTATGAGGTTTACAGCGGTCGTTATGGGATAACATGCAGTAACAATCTGATCTGGGATGTGTCTGGAAATACGATCTACAACCGTTATTCTCCCTCTTGTGCGACAGCGGTCTTTTACAACCCTCTGTTCGTCAACGAAAATGCAGATGATTACCGCATCTATGATCGATCACCCGCACGAAAGGCTGGGCCTGGCGGTATTGATATCGGTGCATTGCCCTGGACAACCCACAAAACTACCACATTGCACGGAAAGTTGCTGTCTGATGTTGTCCTCCCTTCAGGAACTCATACGTTGGCAGGAGACCTGATTGTTGGTAGAGGTGTGACTTTAACACTCTCACCTGGTGCTGTCATTCTCGTACACACTGTGGATGATATGTCGGGTGGTGTTGATCGTTCCAAGGCGGAGCTTGTGGTCGAAGGGCGGCTGGTCGCCAAGGGGACTCGCTCTTCCTCCCTTGTGGTCTTTCGCTCCACCTCATCCAGCACAGGCTCTAACTTATGGTATGGGATACGTGCTCTGGCGGGTTCTCAAGTTACTCTTCAGAATGTCTCTTTGACGAATGCTCGATTTGGCCTTGAACTCTACGGCACTGCGACTTTAAATGATGTTGCTATCTCCCGCACACAGTACGGTCTGTATGTGCGAGCAGGTGTTTTGAATATGGCCAACAGTAAGCTGTTTCTCAACCAGTATGGTGCTTCGATCTCGGGTGGCAAAACCAAACTATCCTATTCTCTTATTTATCGGAATACAAGCTATGGAGTGTATGCAAGCTATAGTTCTCGTAGTACAACAGTCGAAATCGATCACTGCACCATCGCATACAACAGTAGCTACGGTATCTACTCGTACCGAAGTTCTTCTTCCTCTGGAGCTTTTCTTCTCAAAGATAGCATCATCGTTCGCAACGCACGAACAAGTTATGAAGTCTACAATGGTCGGTATGGCATTACCTGTACGAGCAATCTGATTTGGGATGCTTCGGGTAGCACCGTATACAATCGCTATTCACCTTCGTGCAATGCTTCGGTGTATTACAACCCTTTGTTTGTTAAGGAGGGCAGTGATGACTATCGTCTCTACGATCGCTCTCCTGCACGTAAGTCTGGAACGGGAGCCTCTGACCTGGGAGCGTTGCCTTGGAACAAGGGAAAACAAGTCACAACCGTTCTTCATGGAAAGCTCACAACCCATACTGTCTTGCCTGCGGGGACTCACAAGTTAATGGGCGACTTAATCGTAGGAAAAGGTGCGACCTTAACATTGTCGAAGGGGGCTATCCTCGAATCCAAAAGTGTCGATGATATGTATGGCGGTCTCGACCGCACTCGGTCAGAGATTGTGGTGGAGGGAAAGCTGGTAGCATGGGGGGAAAGCAGCGCAAAGCCTATTCAGTTCAAGGCAGAGGGAACAAGCACAACCACAAATCGCTGGTATGGGCTTCGTGTTCTGGCAGGCGGAAGCCTGGATATGCGCTATGTTGTGGTGCGTTCTGGGCGCTATGGTGTCGATACTGTTGGCACCACTTTGTTGCGTGATGTCGCTATGGCTTACAACGGTAGCTATGGTCTCTACATTCACGGTGGCACCACGACCTATACCCGAGGACAGCTTTATCGCAACAGTAGCTATGGTGTGTATCACACGTCAGGTGTGTCCACGTTGAGTTTTTTACAGATCTATCGCAACAATAGCTATGGTGTGTATGCCAATATCAGTGCAAGTAACTCAACGGTGCTGGTAGACCATTGTACCATCGCAAACAACAGCAGCTATGGCGTGTATGTCTATCGAAGAAGCTCTTCCGTCGGCGTGTTTACGCTACAAAACAGCATTATTGTAAACAATGCCAGAACGAGTTATGAAGTGTATAGCTCTTATTATGGTCCTGTGTGTAAAAATAATCTGATTTGGGATACCTCTGGTAGCACTCTGTACACACGTTATTCGCCTGCTTGCACCGCACTTGTTCGTGCGAATCCTCTCTTTAAAAAGCCCACATCAGACGATTACAATATCCTGCTGAACAGTCCTGCCAGGAAGAGAGCTACGGATGGCTCTGACTTGGGAGCGTTACCCTTCCAACCCGCTTTGGCGAAGGTTCAGATAAAGCCCGCTCTGGGAGAGGTTCAAGTTGGCAAGACCATTCAGTTTACAGCCACTGGAATTAACACACAGGGTGGTGTTAAGACAGGTCTTACATTTTCCTGGAAGTTGGTTGGCGGTGGTGGAACGATAAGTCCCACAGGCTTATTTACGGCAGGAACCAAAGCGGGGACCTTCTTCAGTACAGTGGAAGCAACAGCGGATGGGATTCCTGGCTATGCGTCTGTTAAGATCACACCAGGAGCTATCATTAAGGTGGTGGTTTCTCCCAATCCAGGGAAAGCACCGCCACTTCGAACCCTACAATTTTCAGCGACAGGTCAGGACCAATATGGAAACCAAGCCCCCAATTTAAAGGTGAAGTGGAAGCTTGTGAAAGGAGGTGGAACCATCAGCTCCACCGGTCTGGTGACGACGCAAGGGCGGAATGGCACATTTACGAATACCGTGGAAGCAGCCTATGGAAGTCAGAAGGGCTATGCGACTCTTGTCGTCGATAGCAACTTCCCTGTGGTCACAAGTGTTGTGGTGACTCCTTCCCAAGTATCGATGAAGTACAAGGAACAAAAGAGTTTTGTGGCGGTGGCCAAAGACCAGAATGGTAAGAGTATGTCGGGGCTGCGCTTTGCTTGGTCTGCACCGTCGGGTGGTGGGACAGTCGTCACGACCTCCTCCACAGCCGCTGACTTTGTGGCAGGGACCAAGGCGGGAAGTTACTCTCTTGTTGCACAAACTGCGGGTTTTAAAGGAATCGCTCGTATCACCATTACGGATCCCAATGCAGGTGTGCTGGGTTCTATTGTCGTCACGCCTTCTCTGGCGACTCTGAAGGTGGGTCAGACACAGCAGTTTAAGGCCCAGGGGTACGACAAAAACAACAAGCCGATGGCTCTTCAACCGATTTGGTCGGCCGGGACTGGAACGATCGATCGCAAGGGGCTGTTTAAGGCGGGTGCTGCGACAGGTTCGTATACTGTTACTGCGAAAAGTGGTTCTGTGTCTGGTTCAGCCACGGTGCAAATCGCAGCCGGAAATGCACCGACAACGCCAACGCTACTGTCACCGGCTGACAAAGCAGTGGTGAAAACCAATCCTCCCATTCTCACTTTAAAAAACAGCACCGACCCAGACAAAGATAAGTTGACCTACGATTTTGTGGTGGCAACGGACAAACAATTTACAACGATCGTTGCCCAAGGGAGTGCTGCTGAAACACCGAATACAACGTCGTGGAAGGTGAGTCCGTCGCTCAAAGAAGACACCTTGTTTTATTGGCGTGCTCGTGCCACCGATAGTGTCTTGCGAAGTGGCTGGTCGGTTGTTCGCACTTTTCATTTGAATGCTGTTAACAATGCCCCTACGGCGCCGGTACGATCGGCTCCTGCGGATGCCGGGCAGGTGACGGATGCACGGCCCACATTGGTCGTCAAGAACGCGACAGATCCAGAAGGAAAGCCTCTTGTCTATACGTTTGAGGTTGCGACAGATGCGTCCATGACAGCTATCGTTGTGACTTCCAATCGTATCAAAGCAGGTCGCAGATCAACGTCCTGGAAAATCAGTCGGAGCCTTAAAAACAAGACGACATATTATTGGCGTGCTTGGGCGATCGATGACAAAGGTTTGGCTGGCACAAAAATGACAACAGCTTCCTTTGTGACCTCCCTTCCCAATGGACCTCCTTCTGCTCCGAAGCCCAAAAAACCGGCAGATAAGGAGAGTGTTTCCGCGCTCACTGTTTCTTTGGAGGTTGAGAATGCCACAGATCCAGACGGTGATGTGTTGACCTATCACTTTCAAATTTCGGAGGACAAGACATTTAAAGGACAACTGGATGAGCAGCAGGGAACGACGGAAGGGCAGAAGACAACAACCTGGAAACCAAAAGCATTGGTGCGTGGCAAGACCTATTTCTGGCGTGTTCGGGCAAACGACGGTACAGTGGATGGAACATGGTCCAAAGTTTTTAGCTTTACCGTTGATGCAAAGTCTAGCAATGAAGCGGACTCCGAAAGTGTTGGTGAGACTTCTTTGGAACAGAGACCTGCCGAGCAGACACAAGGGAGTGACAGAGAGCACTCGCGTGATGGAGGTAACACGGACACTGCCACTGTGGAAAAGCCCACGTCAGACTCTCACCCGGAAGTTGTGGCGAAACAAGATACATTGCAAGACCTTGATAAAGCCCCTGGCGGTTGTGGGTGTTCTAGCCAAACCAAAGATGGAGTGCCTGTGGGCCTGTGGATACTTTGTTTTCTTGGGCTGCTCTTGTTAGACTTGCGTCGTCAGCGAAAGTCGTCATAGAGGTCGTCATAGAGGTCGTCATAGAGGTTGGTAAAGAAAGATTCTTGCCCTGTGTGTCTCATCCTCTGTGATGCTCAGTACATGGAACACGATGGATTGGATGGGAGGAACTGCGATGAGTTCATTGCAATTTGATGTTCAAAAATGGCCCCGTGAAGGAACCCCGTACGCCGATGTTTCGGAGGCGCAAGAATTGGCTGCGTTGATGATGTCTCGGGCTCAAAATCAACTCAAGCGGATGGGCACCCAAAAAACATCAATGCTGTTCTTGACAGAGGACACCGTTCATCTGGTGGTGGCTCCTTTGTCTGATAAAGAAAATGAGCGCAACGCTGTAGCCAACTTGGGGATACGAATGGCCCATGACCTCGGAGCCTTTGCAGTGGGTATGGTCTCTGAGAGTTGGCTGATTCCTGGAGTGTCTGAGGTTGAGGGCGATCCTTCTCGCCTACTTCACAACGAAGATAAGATTGAGATGTTGCTGGTCACTGTAACTTGGAAAGATCAGGAGCCAGCAGCCAGAGCTCTCGAAATTGTACGAATGACAGGGCAGCCTCCAACCTTCAAACGACGGGAGGACCTTGTGACATCTGATGGTGTTGATGGTGTGTTTGTACTCAAACAAAAACAACAATCACTGAGTGCTCAGGTTTTGAATCTTCCCATCCCCATTTGATCTTCTCTATCCCTCCATGTTACCCTCCCCAGAACTCACATTCTTACTTTTAATACAATCTGGTGGGTGCTATGTCTGTGTGATTCGGTATACCTGAATTTTCCGCAACTTTCTATTGTGTGTGTCGATACTGGTGTCATTGCTTTGATTGATTCTTTTCGGATGAACATCCCCATGTCACAACCACCTGGAATCGGGTGATACAAAAGGAGAGCGAGAGATGACTAGAGTAGGAAACAACCCAAATATCTCGAACCGACAACAGATCGGAAACCCTCCACCACGCACTCAGCCAGGTGATAAAGTGCAGACCGTGAAACGTGGAGATACCTTGTCCCAGATCGCTCGTGACAACAATATCTCTACCCGAGCTTTGATTCAAGCCAATCCTCAGATTCAGAATCCTGATAAGATCTGGCCCGGTGATCAAGTCCGAATTCCTGGGAACTCTCTTGAGCCAGCACCAACACCAGCACCAGCACAAACGCCGGTGAATCCACATCAGAACAGCTCCTACTCTACTGGACCATCACCCAACCAGAGTATGATCCCGAATCAGAGCACAGTTCCGAATCAGAGCACAGTTCCAAATCAGAGCACAGTTCCGAATCAGAGCACAGTTCCGAATCAGAGCACAGTTCCGAATCAGAGCACGCCTACAGGGATTACTTCGCAGCCAGGATTTGG
Organism: Myxococcales bacterium; assembly: GCA_027005175.1. Classification (GTDB taxonomy): domain Bacteria; phylum Myxococcota_C; class UBA6777; order UBA6777; family UBA6777; genus M3003. The sequence goes on along the minus strand of JALTMC010000534.1, from coordinate 1,930 downwards.
TCCTCATGCTTATGTCACGCCCGATGGTCAGGGCGGTGGTGATGTTCGGATCGGCCTCAATCACACCACGACAGAAGGTGGTGGCTCTCAGGATCTTGTGGCAGTGCGATTGGGTGGAGATGCTGAGATCAGCAATGAACGTGTCAATCTCAGAGCACAAGTAGATGGAACGGTTTTGGGTGCGACCTCTGGAAATACTCATACCGTTGATGTCGGTGGTAAGCTTCTGGACGCTGGCGGAGAAGCTACGATCCATGTGGAAGCAGATGGTAGTGAAGGTCGGATTGGTGCCGGGTATCGTGCAAATATCGCTGAGGTGAATGGTGGCGTTGGTAGCGTTAGCAACCAGAGCACAAACGACTTCCGTCAGGAAGTTCGTGTCTCAGCAGGGGTCCCTTCAGGTGGTGCTTTTGTGAGTTGGAATGACCGTGACAACGATGGTGCTACAAACTATCGTGTGGATGTGGATGTTCCTGTCGGACCGGTGGGTGTTGGTATCTCCTACGAAACAGAAAAGCCCGTTCAGGACGGTGTGGGAGTTCTTGCTCTGGCCAATCCCTTCACCGCTCCCATCGCAGGTGGGTACCTGCTTGGACGTGCCCTCAAATTCTGGTAGGACTTGCGGATCGTTTGTTGCGCAGATGTCCACGCAGCCATGAAACTCGGACGTGCCCTCAATCTCTGGTAGAGCCTACGGAAAACTCTTCCAGAAAAGGCGGCTTGCTTCGTCTTTTTTTGTTTAAATCTATCTTCTTCTTGCAACGTTTCCCCCTCTTCTGTCTCTACATCCCTGAACTCGTCGAATCGAAATTCTAGAAAATGGGTTTGCTGCCTTAAATCGCTTATATGGAGAGAAGCAGATATGAAAGTCCAGAAGATACTCGTCCCCGTCGATTTTTCCGTGTGTTCCTTTCTATTGGCTGAAGAGGTCACGAGTTTGAGTACATCTTTGGGGGCAGAGGTCGTCTTTCTTCATGTGATGGAGATGCCCTCCGGCTTGAAGGCAGATACAGTCATTCATCCAAAGGGTCAGGAACAGGGGATTGCTTTGGTGGATTATCTCACTTCCGAGGCAAAAGGGTATATGGATCGTTATCTGGCGATTACCAAAGCTGTGGGAGTGAAGGCTTCTTTCGAACTTAAGTATGGACCAACAGTGGATGTCATCTTAGAGGGGGCGAAAGAGTTTAATGCCGACTTGATTATGATGGGAACCCATGGTCGTCAAGGGCTTACTCGCTTGATGCTAGGGAGCGTGGCTGAAAATGTCTTGCGACAGTCAGAGATCCCTGTTCTGACCATACGCTCCCTTCACAAGCCTCATTGTGAAGCCTCAAGTTGCGCAACATGTACTTCTGGATTTACCGATGCCGAGCAACAAGCTGTGAGTGAAGTGAGTGGCTAACAACAGTCAAACCAAAAGTCACGCAAAGTGAGTAGGGGGATGCAAGCGAAGAGGGCAGGGGGATTTTTACAGGATAAGTGTTTTGTGGAAGGTGAGTTCTTCGATGGCGTATCGAACACCCTCTCTTCCGAGTCCACTGTTCTTGACACCACCAAAGGGAAAGTGTTCTGCGCGAAATCCGGGGCCATCATTCACTGCAAGTGCACCCACTTCAAGTTCATCATACAGACGACGGATCACATCGAGTTTGTTGGTGAACACGCCGGATTGTAAACCAAACTCGGTGCCGTTGATGATGGGGATAATCTCATCGAGATCAGTGAATCGAAACAGTGGGATAACAGGGCCAAAGGTCTCATCACTGCATAGCTTGGATGTTGGAGATACGTTCTCTAGGATGGTGGGAGTCAGCAAACTTCCTGTGCGCTTTCCGCCGGTGAGAAGGGTCGCGCCTTCTGTGATCGCTGCCTGGATGCGTTGCTCAATGACTTGAGCGGCGTGCTCATTAATGACGGGGCCAACAAA